>NZ_JAACYW010000310.1 GCF_015356825.1 Catenulispora rubra
GACCACTGAGATGGCGACGACGATGCCGATGGCGGCTACGACCCAGGCGTCGCCGAAGTGGAAGTCGGGGTCGTGCGCGACCAGGGCCAGGCCGCAGCCGGTCATCAGGAGGGTGGCCAGGGGCATCAGGACCGGGAGGGTGCGGGCGGCGCGGACCGCCAGGCGGAGTTCGGCGACGGTGGTCGCGCGGCCGGCCGCTGTGACCGCGTAGACCTCCAGGCCTATGCCGGCGACCAGGACCACGGTGCCTATCACGTGGCCGAAGAGCAGCCAGGCGTCGATCATGATGGTTCCCCCTCGGAGCTTCTGGTTTCTTCTGGCTTCTGCCTTGTCTCCCCGCGCCTTGCCCCTGATCCGCTTCAATCGGCGCTAATCGATGCTGTTCGGTGTTAGTCGGTGTGAAGTGGATGGAATCAGGATAGATCGGTGAGATGCGAGTATGCCAGCGCCCGAATGGGTGAAATGTGGGGAACTAGACAGTCGCCTGATATACCTTGCGCAGTGTTTCGTGTACGGTCCAGCGGGTCTTTGCGCCCTCGGTGAGTAGCGCCACGTCGCCGGGCCCCACTTCCAGCACCATGCCGTCCTCGAACTCGATCGTCGCGCGGCCTGACAGCACCACGAACAGCTCGTCCGCCTCCGTGTCGGTCACCACGCCGGGCGTCATCTGCCAGATCCCGCGCAGCACGCGGCCGTCGTCCGACTCGCTCAGCACCAGCTCCGAGACCTCCGGCGCACCGGCGATGACCTGCGACGGGTCCAGGGGGACGGGCTCCAGGGCGGCGTCGGCGACGGACAGGGCAAAACCTAGAACAGAGGTGCGATCGTCAGACATGCGCGGCAGCCTATCCACGCCGAACCTGCCCGCCCACGGTACTGGTGTCACCGCTATCGGGTAGAAATTGACACTGTGGAGGCGCTGGAGCAGAAGAACACGGAGGGAAAGCCGGACGACAAGCCGACTGAGGTTCCGTTGCTGGACGTGCCCAATGCCCCCGAGACAGCATCGCAGACGGCCGTCGACAAGCCGCGGCCGCCGGCGGCCGCCGACGATCCCCGGCAGGCTGCGCGGCGCACGGCCCGCCAGTCGGTACGTCAGGCCAAACCCAAGCCGCCGCGCGAGCCTGCGGCGGAGCTGCCGTACGCGCGCGTCGTCCTGCACCTCGAACTCAGCCACCTGGACCGCGCCTTCGACTACCTCGTGCCGTCCGATCTGGACGCCGACGCCCAGCCCGGCGTCCGGGTCCGCGTCCGCTTCGCCGGCCAGCTCGTCGACGGCTTCATCATCAGCCGCGCCGCCGAGTCCGACTTCACAGGCCGCTTCGAGTACCTGCAGAAGGTGGTCTCCCCGCTCCCGGTCCTGACCCCGGAGATCCTGGACCTGGCACGCACCGTCGCGGACCGGTACGCGGGGACGCTCGCAGACGTCCTCCGTCTGGCGGTGCCGCCGCGCCACGCGAGCGCGGAGAAGACCTCTGCGAAGGAACCGGGCGTGTCCCCTGGAAAGCCCGTCGACGGAGCGCCATGGGGTGTCTATGGCGGTGGCCGCGAGTTCATAAAGGCTCTCCAACGCAAGACGGCGCCCAAGCTCCCGCGCGCGGTGTGGACGTGCCTTCCGGCAACAGACTGGGCTACCGCCATCGCGACAGCCATGCACGCCGTGGCGACCGACGCTGTCGTGTTCCCGGAACCCGAGCCGGCTCCGGTCCCGACGAGTACCGAAGAACCCGAGACTGCCGAAGTACTCATGGACCCCGACGCGATCGTGATCGCCGACGACCCGGTCATCCCGGACCTCGCCCCCGACCCGACCGATCCCGCGCTCCCCGACCCGGACCTGCCCACCGACTACGACATCGACCCCGAGAACCTCAGGGACCTGGATGACGATCGCTATAGCGACGCAGAAGCCGAATCCTCTAAGGAGCTCAGCGATAAAGGTCCGGCCGACGTAGTCAGCGCGGCAGCCAGTGCCGATGCGGTAGTGAGTGGCGAAACGCACAGCGCAGCAGACCCCCTCCACATCCCCGGCCGAGGCGCCCTCGCCATCGTCCCCGACCACCGCGACTTGGCCCGCCTGGACGCCGCCCTCACCGAGGTCGCGGGCCCCGGCCACCACGTCGTCCTGTCCGAAGAACTCGGCCCCGCCAAGCGCTACCAGAACTGGCTGGCCATCCTGCGCGGCGACGTGAAGATGGTGATCGGCACGCGCTCCGCCATGTTCGCCCCGGTCGCCGACCTCGGCCTCGTCACGATCTGGGACGACGGCGACGACCTCCACGCCGAACCCCGCGCCCCCTACCCGCACGTCCGCGAAGTCCTCCTCCTGCGTGCGCATGCCACAGGCGCGGCAGCGCTTATCGGCGGCTACACCTGTACTGCGGAAGGTGCGCAACTCGTGGAGAGCCGATGGGCATATCCGCTTACTGCGTTCCGCTCTACAGTGCGCGCGAAGTCGCCTCTGATCCGCACCTCTGGAGAGGAACTGGAGAAGGAAAGGGATCCCGCCGCAGCAGCCGCGCGCCTGCCGAACCTCGCCTGGCGAACCGCGCGCGCCGCCCTCAACCACGGCCCGGTCCTCGTCCAGGTACCGCGCGGCGGCTATGCACCGTCCCTGGCGTGCATCCGCTGTAGAAAGCACGCGCGCTGCAACCACTGTCACGGCCCTCTAGGACTCTCCTCAGGGCACGCCATGGCGTCCTGCCTATGGTGCGGACGCCCAGCCGGCGGCTGGCGCTGCGACGGCGTCGTCAACGACCGCCCCTGCGGCGGCGACCGCTTCCGCATGCTCACCATCGGCGTCCACCGCACCGCCGAAGAACTCGGCCGCGCCTTCGCCAACACAAAGGTCATCTTCTCGGCGGGGAACTCCGTCTTGTCGCAGGTGTCCGACAAGTCGGCCCTCGTAGTGGCGACTCCTGGAGCTGAACCCGTAGCGGACGGAGGCTATGCGGCCGCGCTTCTCCTGGACGGCTGGTCCCTCCTGGCCCGAAGAGATCTGCGCGCTGGAGAGGAAGCCCTGCGGCGCTGGCTCAACGCCGCCGCATTAGTACGTCCCGGGGGAGAAGGCGGCAAGGTCGTCATCATGGCCGAGCCGGGACTGGCGCCGGTCCAGGCGCTCGTGCGCTGGGACCCGGTCTGGCACGCCCGCCGAGAACTTGTCGACCGCGGCGAGCTGCACTACCCGCCTCTGGCCCGGGTAGCGGAACTCACCGGTACCCCTGCCGCGGTCGCTGAGGAACTGAGCCTGCTCCGACTGCCCGAAGCGGCCGAGATCCTCGGGCCGGTCCTGGTGGACGTCCCAAGATCGGACGATCGGGCCGCGCAGAAGCCTGACACCCGGTCCGGCAAGAACACCGACCCCCTGGGCCGTCGGGAGGGAGCAGACAGGCCCCGCGCCGCTGTTGAGGAGAGCCCGCGCCAGCAACTGCACCGCGCTCTGGTCCGTGTCCCGCGCCGCCTCGGGGGAGAACTGGCCGAGGCCGTCCGGGAAGCCCAGGGCGTCCGCAGTGCCCGCAAAGCCGAGGACTGGGTCCGGGTCCGGATCGACCCGGTCCAGATCGGCTGAACCCAGAGCCGATGCAGAGCCGATGCAGAGCCGACCGAGAGCCGACCGAGAGCCACAGCAGCGAGCACGGAGCCCACGGAGGCCGCCGCAGAAGCCGCCGCAGAGCCCACGCAGAGCCCGCGCAGCCCGTGGCGTGCACACTGTGCGCGCCGGTACCGACCAGCGACGCTCCGCCACCGCCGCCGGGCTCCGTACACTGGATAGCTGAATCCCGTACACCCATGAACGGAGCGCGACCCTTGACCGTCCAGCCGATCCGCCTCTTCGGCGACCCGGTCCTGACCACCCCGGCCGCGCCGGTCGCCGACTTCGACAAGGAGCTCCGCACCCTTGTCAAGGACCTCAGCGAAACCATGCTGGACGCCCCCGGCACCGGCCTGGCCGCCCCGCAGATCGGCGTCGGCCTGCGGGTCTTCACCTGGCACGTCGACGAACAGCTCGGCCACCTGGTGAACCCCAGCCTCGACCTGTCCGACGAGGAGCAGGAGGGTGACGAGGGCTGTCTGTCCATCCCGGACCTGGCGTTCCCCTGCAAACGCGCGCTGCGCGTGGTCGCCAAGGGCTGGAACATGCACGGCGAGCCGGTGGAGATCGAGGGCAGCGAGCTGCTGGCCCGCTGCATCCAGCACGAGACCGACCACCTGGACGGCGTGCTGTTCATCGACCGCCTGGACCGCGAGTGGCGCAAGAAGGCGATGCGCGCCATCCGGCTGGCCGACTGGGCCAACGAGGGCGGCCCCGAGCCGGTGGTGAAGGTCTCCCCGCATGCGACCTTCGGGCGGGCGATCTGACGATGCGCATCCTGTTCGCCGGCACCCCCGAGCCCGCGCTGCCCTCCCTGCGCGCGCTCCTGGACTCCCGCCACGAGGTGGTCGCGGTCCTGACCCGCCCCGACGCCCGCTCCGGCCGCGGCCGCCGCATGGAGGCCTCGCCGGTGGCGAAGCTGGCCGAGGAGGCCGGCGTCGAGGTGCTCAAGCCCGAGAAGGTGCGCGACCCGGCGTTCCTGGAGCGGCTGTCCGAGATCGCCCCGGACTGCTGCCCGATCGTCGCCTACGGCGGCCTGATCCCGAAGTCGGCGCTCGACGTCCCGCGCCACGGCTGGGTCAACCTGCACTTCTCGCTGCTGCCGGCCTGGCGCGGCGCGGCCCCGGTGCAGCAGGCGCTGCTGCACGGCGACGAGATCACCGGCGCCTCCACCTTCCTGCTGGAGGAGGGCCTGGACACCGGCCCGGTCTACGGCACGGTCACCGACGAGATCCGCCGCACCGACACCAGCGGCGACCTGCTCGCCCGGCTCGCCGAGTCCGGCGCCCGGCTGCTGGCCGCCACCCTGGACGCGATCGAGGACGGTACCGCGCGCCCCGTGCCCCAGCCCGCCGACGGCGTCACGCTGGCCCCAAAGGTGCTGGCCGACGACGCCCGCATCGACTGGACGGCCCCGGCGCTGCGCGTGGACCGGCTGGTCCGCGCATGCACCCCGGCCCCCGGCGCCTGGACCGTCCTGCCGGGCGTGGACGGCGAGGAGGACCTGCGGGTGAAGATCTTCCCGGTCACCGCGCTGCCCGGGAGCACCGAGGTCCCGCCGGGCCGGATCGTGCGGGACTCGCGAGGATTGACGGTGGGCACCGGCAGCGGGCACACGGTGCGGCTCGGCGACGTGCAGCCGCAGGGCAAGCGGCGGATGCCGGCCGCGGACTGGGCGCGCGGCCTGCGGCTGACCGGGGACGAGGCGTTCGTCTGAGCCGTCCGGCCTGGTCCGCACCACCCACATCGTCCACATCCCGTCACAAAGGAACAGCGAACCCTCCCATGGCACCGCGTACGTCCACCTCCACCGCCGACCCGGCCCGCTCCGCCGCGCTCGAAGTCCTGGAGGCGGTCCGCACCCGGGACGCCTACGCGAACCTCCTGCTGCCGCGGGTGCTGCGCGACCGCGGGCTGACCGGCCGCGACGCCGCGTTCACCACCGAGCTGTGCTACGGCACGCTGCGCGGGCTGGGAACGTACGACGCGATCATCGCCGCGTGCGTGGACCGCGAGCTGGACGCGGTGGACGCGGTGGTGCTGGACGCGCTGCGCCTGGGCACGCACCAGCTGCTGGCGATGGACGTCCCGCCGCACGCCGCCGTCTCGACCACGGTCGACCTGGTGCGCGCGGTCTCCAACGAGGGCGCCTCGCGGTTCGCCAACGCGATCCTGCGGCGGGTCGGCCAGGGCGACCTGCAGGCGTGGATCACCCGGGTCGCCCCGAACTCGCAGGAGGACCCGGAGGGCTTCCTCGCGGTGTCGCGGTCGCACCCGCGCTGGATCGTGTCAGCGCTCTGGGACTCGCTGCAGGCGCACCGCGGGGCGCAGCGGGCGCACGGGGACATCGGGGACCTGCTGGACGCCGACAACGCGCGTCCGGGGGTCACGCTGGTGACGCGGCCGGGTCTGGCGCAGGTCGAGGAGCTCACCGATCTGGGGGCGCTGGCGGCGCGGTACTCGCCGTACGCGGCGTATCTGGCCGGCGGCGACCCGGGCGGGCTGGCGCCGGTGCGCCAGGGGCGCGCCGGGGTGCAGGACGAGGGCAGCCAGCTGGTCGCCATGGCTTTGGCGGCGGCGCCGCTGGAGGGCCGGGACGAGCAGTGGCTGGACATGTGCGCCGGTCCCGGTGGGAAGGCGGCGCTGCTGGCCGGGCTCGCGCTGGAGCGCGGGGCGTCGCTGCTGGCGAACGAGATCGCGCCGCATCGGGCCGAGCTTGTGCGCAGGGCTTTGCGGGGGTACCGGGAGCGGCTGGTCGGGTTCGACGGGGCGATTAAGACGGCTGGGCACGACTGGTCGGCGTTGGCGCTGGGGTCGGCGGACGAGGACGAGCCCGACGACGTGGGCGGTGAGGGCGGTGTCGGCGTGGCGGTCGGCGGCGGTGTCGGCGCGGATGGGGCCGAGTCGGCGTCAGCACCCGAGTCCGCGCCCGAGTCCGGCCCCGGTGAAGGCGCGGGTACTGGTTCCGGTGAGGTGGCGGCGCCGCCGCGCCCCGGCACGCTCCAGGTGATCGCCGCCGACGGCATCCGCGCGCCCTGGAAGCCGGGCTCCTTCGACCGCGTCATGCTCGACGCCCCCTGCACCGGCCTCGGTGCGCTGCGCCGCCGTCCGGAGTCGCGCTGGCGGCGCACGCCGGACGATCTCGAACGGCTGACCCGTGTACAGCGCCGCCTGTTGTCCTCTGCGTTGGACTCTGTACGACCCGGGGGACTGGTCGCCTATGTGACGTGCTCTCCGCATCTGGAGGAGACGCGCGACGTGGTCCGACAGGTGGTGAAGGCGCGGCGGGACGTGGAGCGGGTCGACGCGCGGCCGTACCTGCCCGGCGTGCCCGATCTCGGCGGCGGCCCCGATGTCCAGCTCTGGCCGCATCTGCACGGTACCGACGCTATGTATCTGGCGCTTCTGCGCCGTTCCTGAGGCCGATCGCCGCCGCGCACTGTCTCAAAACGATCACAGGTTCGTCCCCGGCACGTCCGCGCCGTGACTTTTTGCACCCCCCAGGTGGTCTGGAGGTTTGGCAGGGCTGGTGCAGACGGCGATGGGGCGGGTGGGGCGGCGTGAGGTCTTCCATAGGTGCGTCCGTATTAAGGCGGGCCGGCTTGTGGGTGCCGTTGGGTGGAGTGGCGGCAGCGGTGGTGGCGGCCGCGTGGATAGCGGCCCCGTTGGGGCCGCACCAGGCGCCTCTCTCCTCGCGTTCGGAGGGCCCCGTTCTGGGGGCTGACGGAGGGGCGGCTATTAGTGCAAGCCCGGTGGCGGTTCCGCAGAGCGGGGATCCCGTTGCGCCCGATCAGGCTCGCTATACGGTCGCGCTCAGGAGCGATGCCACTGGGCACTCCTGGAGCGGGACTGAGAAGATCTCCTTCGCGAACTCCGGGACCGTCCCCATTACGGAGTTCTGGACAAGGCTGTGGGGAAACGGCGACGCTGGCTGTAGCGCCACGCAGCCCGAGCGCATCAGCAGCCTGAGCGGCGGCTCTATAGCCGAGACAGAGCAGAAGTGCACAGCGTTCCGCATAGTGCTCGACAGCGCGTTGGCGCCTGGAGCACGTACAGAGGTCGGGTTCGCGCTCGCTATAGACGTACCGGTGCGGGCCGACCGGTTCGGGGTGAACGGAGTCGACTCGTACGTGGGGAACGCTCTAGCGGTTCTGGCGGTAAAGGACGAACACGGCTGGGAGCTTCCTCCGTACGTCGACTTCGGAGAGAGCTTCTACTCGCTGACCGCGGACTACGACGTCACCCTCGACCATCCAACGACGCTACAGGTCCCCTCGACAGGGGTGATCGCAGGAGAGACTCCCGAGGGGGATCGGGTCGTCACGCATATAACGGCGCCCAAGGTGCGTGACTTCTCATGGTCGGCCGGTGCCTTCCACCACGCGAGTATGACCAGCGCCACCGGCGTGACGATCGACGCGTACTGGCCGAACTCGGAGAGCGACTCGAACTGCCAGTCCCTGATGAGCTACACGGCCAGCGCTATAGACGCCTACTCAGCCCGATACGGCGCCTATCCCTATCCGCGGTTCTCGATCGTCTTCGACGAGTTCGGGTCGGCCTTCGACGGGATGGAGTACCCGAACTACGTCCTGTCCTCCGCCAACCAGGGGGCCGTCGCGCACGAGGTCGCGCATCAGTGGTGGTTCGCGCTCGTCGGGGACGACCAGTACCGGCATCCGTGGCTCGACGAGGCGTTCGCGGAGTACAGCGCGGAGGAGTTCCAGGGCGGTACGACGCCTGCGCACAACTGCGACTGGATCGCCTCCGACGAGCGCATGGACGGCTCCATGGACACCTACGAGAAGGCCGGCGACTACCTCTATCACGACGCCATCTACCACGAGGGCACGTGCCTGTTGTTCGACCTGGAGCACACGCTGGGCCGCGACGGCATGGACCGGATGCTGCGCGAGCTGTTCACCAAGTTCGAGTACGGAGTCGAACGCCCGGCCGATGTGCGGGCGATGGCGCAGAGCGTGGCGGGACGGGACCTGTCCGCATTCTGGGTGAAGTGGCGTAACACCGGTGACTGACGGCGGGCGGCGGTAGTGTGCGGGCTCCCGACCGTTGAGGAATTGGTGAGATGGTGAATTCGGGATTCTCCTTCGAGACCCTTCAAGAGCGTATGCCGGCCGAACCCGCACGCGGCCTCGCAGAGCACGGCACCGGCGACTTCGCCGACGGATTCCTGCAGTTCCTGGCGCCGGAAGCCCTCGACGACACCCTGGCCGAATGGCTCGGCGGCTTCCAGCCGTCACGCGTTCCGTTCGCGCGCACGGCCCTGGGTGACCTGCTCTATATACGCGACTTGCGCGAGCGGGCCGCTGCGCTGGGTCTGGACGCCGATGAGGTGGAGTCGGCGTATGACGTGTCCGTGGTCGACGTGCGCTACAAGAAGGTGAGCGTCCTGGCGTTCTCGTTCACCGAGTTCACCGAAGGCCTCGCGGACCCCGAGTTCCTCGAAGAGGAACTGCGCAAGGACCTGTACGACGGCGCGGTGTCCCGGCTCGGCCGCCCCGGTCCTGACGAGATCTTCACGTTCGTCCCGGTGCTCTCGTGCGGCGGCAGCGAGGATCCTGCGAACCTTGAGCGGGGCCAAGCGGACGTGGCGCTGTCGATCTTGTTCCAGTCCTAAACCTCGTTGCGCCGGCCGGTCGCCGTGACCAGACTCCTCGCTCATGACGCAACAGCAGCGGCCGGTCGCCGTGGTGACCGGAGTCGGCAGGCGGGCGGGGATCGGCGCGGCGATCGTGGAGGCGTTGGCACGCGACGGGTGGGACATCGGGTTCACCTACTGGCGTCCTTACGACGACCGCATGGACTGGGGACGCGACGAAGAGGCGCTCGCCGCCATCACCGCTGATGCCGAGGCCCACGGCGCGCGGGTTCATGCGGTCGAGGCGGACTTGGCGGTCGTGGAGACGGCTGGAGAGGTCTTCGCTAAGGTGCGGGGCGCTCTGGGCGGCGTCAGGGCTCTGGTGATGGCGCACTGCGAGTCGGTGGACTCCTCGATCCTCGACACCACGGTCGAGTCCTGGGACCGGCACTTCGCGGTCAACGCGCGGGCTTCGTGGCTGCTGGTCCGGGAGTTCGCCACGCACTTCGCACAGCCGCACGGCACCGGTCGGATCATCGCACTGACCAGTGGAGCCATCGTGCACAACGTGCCGTACGGCGCGAGCAAGGCCACGCTCGACCGGCTCATGGTGGCCGCCGCGGTGGAGCTGCGGGAGCTCGGCATCAGCGCCAACGCCGTCGATCCGGGGCCGACGCAGACCGGGTGGATGGACGACAACCTCGCCACGTACATCAAGGAACGCACTCCGTTGGGACGCAACGGGGTTCCGGCGGACTGTGCGGAACTGGTCTCGTTCCTGTGCTCGGAGCGCGGTGGCTGGGTGAACGGGCAGGTGCTCTATAGCGACGGCGGTTTCAACGCGGCCCGGTGAAGCTCTGCGTACTCACTTCAATCCGAGGATCCCGACCGCCTGCTCCCGCATCTCCACCTTGCGCACCTTACCGGTGACCGTCATGGGGAACCCGTCCACGATGTGCACATAGCGCGGGATCTTGTAGTGCGCGAGACGTCCTTCGCAGAACGTGCGGACGGCCTCTGCGGTCAGCGGCTGTGCGCCGGGCCGTAGCCGGACCCAGGCCATCAGTTCCTCGCCGTACTTCTCGTCGGGGACGCCGATCACTTGGACGTCCTCTACGTCGGGATGCGTATAGAGGAACTCCTCCACCTCGCGCGGGTACACGTTCTCGCCGCCGCGGATCACCATGTCCTTGATGCGGCCGACGATGGCCACGTAGCCGTCGGCGTCCATCTGCGCGAGGTCGCCGGTGTGCATCCAGCCGTCGGCGTCCACGGCCTCGGCGGTGCGCTCGGGTTCGTCCCAGTAGCCGAGCATGACGCTGTAGCCGCGGGTGCACAGCTCGCCGGGTTCGTCGTAGCCGAGGGTGGCGTCGGTGTCCGGGTCGACGATCTTGATCTCGACGTGCGGGTGGACGCGGCCGACGGTGGCCACGCGGCGGTGCAGGCTGTCGTCGCGGCGGGTCTGGGTGGAGACCGGGGAGGTCTCGGTCATGCCGTAGGCGATGGTCACGTCCGTCATGCCCATCTCGCCGATGACGCGCTTCATCACCTCGACGGGGCACGGGGAGCCGGCCATGACACCGGTGCGCAGGGAGCTGAGGTTGTAGGCGTCTGGAGACTTCTCCAGGAGCGCCAACTCCGCGATGAACATAGTGGGGACGCCATAGAGGACGGTGCAGCTCTCTTCAGAGACGGCGCGCAGAGTGTCTGCAGGGTCGAACAGTTGCCCCGGGAGAACCATGCAGGAGCCGTGGCTGGTGGCGCCGAGGTTGCCCATCACCATGCCGAAGCAGTGGTAGAGCGGGACCGGGAGGCAGACGCGGTCCTCATGGGTCCACCCCTGGACTTCGGCGACCATATAGCCGTTCCCCAGGACGTTGCGATGCGACAGTGTGGCGCCCTTGGGGAACCCCGTGGTGCCGGATGTGTATTGGATGTCTACGGGGTCGTCTGGGTGCAGGCGGCTTGTGCGTTCTGCGAGCTCCGTGGCGGGTACGGTCGCGCCGCGCTCTACGAAGGCGGTCCAGCCGGGTGTGCCGATGAAGACGACGTCCTGGAGCTCTGGGCAGTCCTCACGTACTGCGTTCACCATCGCGACGTAGTCGCTCGACTTCACTTGGGTGGCGGCGAACAACAGGCTGGCGCCGGACTGCTTGAGGGTGAAGCGGATCTCGTGGTCCCGGTAGGCCGGGTTGAGGTTCACCAGGATCGCGCCGACCTTGGCCGCCGCGTACTGGACCAGGACCCATTCGGCGCAGTTCGGCGACCAGATGCCCACGCGGTCGCCCTTGGCGACGCCGGCGGCGAGCAGGCCGCGCGCCAGCTCCGCGGTCGCGGCGTCGAACTCCGCGTACGTCCAGCGCCGGCCGGTCGCGCACTCCACCAGGGCTTCACGCTCCGGGTACGTGGTGGCGATCCGCGTCAGGTTCGCGCCGATGGTCTCATCGAGCAGCGACGGGGAGTCGGGGCCCTTGCGATGCGCTTCGGCCCGGGGGTCAGCGTCGTCATTGGCGCTCATGCCGTCTCACCTGTGCTTCTCTAGAGGCCGACGTCAGGATTCGACACTAGTGGCCGGGTGGACCTTCGTCGATGGGCCGCGCTGAGGGGTGTTCTTCCGGGCAAATTCAGAGGCGTTCTCAGGGACGCTCTCAGGGGTTCGCGGTAGTCTCCGCCGCAACAACCGACGACGGCGGCGACGCGGTGCGGTGGTGATCGGTTCCCTTGCCGCCATGGCGGCAAAGCGTCACGCGCGCCGGTCTCCTTCGGCTGGTCGGCTGTGGTCGGATGATGAAGAGGTGTCTGCGATCGGAGGTGTGATGCGACAGGACGGAGGCTGGCTTCCCAGCCCTGACGCGCGGCCCACCAGGGCCCTGGCGCTGCTGATCACCGGCCTGACCGACGACGCGGTGGCCCGCCGGCTGGCGGTGAGCCGCCGGACGGTGCAGCGCGCGGTGCGGGACCTGATGGACGCCGCGGGCGCCCGGACCCGGATGCAGCTCGGCCATCACGCGGCGTGTGTGGGTCTGCCGCTGCCCGACCTGCCGTCGGCGGCCGAGCCGCGGGACCAGCCGGCGCCGGCCGACCTGAGGCTGCTGGCGCTGCTGCTGGAGGACGCGCGCGTGGACCGCGTGCTCGGCGTCAGCCCGCGCAGCGTCGAGCGGGAGGTGCGGCGGCTGATGACGCTGGCCGGCGCGAAGAGCCGGGTGCAGCTGGGGTGGCTGGCGACGCGGTGGGGTTGGTTGTAGGGCGAGGGTGGCAGCCTGTGCCGGCGCGGATCGACGGTGGCCGATGTCGTGTGAAATGCGGGCTGCGGGCCGCGATACACGGACTGATCACGACAGTGATGGCCGTGTCATGATCCGCGACGGATCCCGGCCCGCGGATCTGCCAGACTTTCCCCATGAGCTCCGTCCAGATCTCCCCGTCCATCCTCTCCGCCGACTTCGCGCGCCTGGCCGACGAGGTCTCCGCGGTGCCGTCGGCCGACTGGATCCACGTCGACGTGATGGACAACCACTTCGTGCCGAACCTGACGCTGGGGCTGCCGGTCGTGGAGTCGCTGGCCAAGGCCTCGCCGCGGCCGCTTGACTGCCACCTGATGATCGCCGACCCGGACCGCTGGGCGCCGGGCTACGCCGAGGCGGGCGCGGGCAGCGTGACGTTCCACGTGGAGGCCGCGCACGCGCCGATCCGCCTGGCGCGCGCCATCCGCTCGGCCGGAGCCCGCGCCGGCCTGGCGCTGAAGCCGGCGACGCCGGTCGAGCCCTACGAGGACCTGCTGCCGGAGCTGGACATGCTCCTGCTGATGACGGTCGAGCCGGGCTTCGGCGGCCAGAAGTTCCTGGACGTGGTGCTGCCGAAGATCCGCCGCGCGCGCCAGATGATCGACCGCCACGGCGGCTCGGTCTGGCTGCAGATCGACGGCGGCGTCGCGGCCGACACGATCGAGCGCTGCGCCGAGGCCGGGGCGGACGTCTTCGTGGCGGGCTCGGCGGTGTACGGCGCGGAGGACCCGGACGCGGCGGTGCGGGCGCTGCGGGCTCAGGCCGAGGCGGCGGGGGCGCGGGTCGCCTGAGGTGGGT
>NZ_JAACYW010000311.1 GCF_015356825.1 Catenulispora rubra
GCCCCGGCTATCCCGCCCTGCACGTATTCAGCGCCCGGCGCGTACTGCGCACCCGGTCCGGGCTGCCCCTCGCCGATCGCCGGCGCGGTCTCCGTCGGGTAGCTCTGCTCGGGCAGCGCCGGATACCCCTGGCCCGGAGCACCGGCCGCCCCGAACTGACCCGGCAGCGGTGCCTGTCCGGGCGGAGCAGGCGGGCCGTCGTATCCGAACGGGTTGGGTTCGTTGGTCGGTGTGCTCACGGTCGCGCATCCCCCAGGCTTCGTCGCGTCGATCTTCAACCGTCGCCGGGGAGCCTAGCGGCCGGCAGCCGGACGGCGGCCGACATGAACAAGATTTTGGAGTGGGGCCGACGAGATTTGAACTCGCACTGTAACGGACCTAAACCGTTTGCCTCCTGCCATTGGGCTACGGCCCCACCGCAGGCTATCGCGTCGGCGACCGGCGCCGCACGCGACCTGCTCGTCCTGCTTGTCCTACCGGTCCTACTCGTCCAGACCCAGATCCCGCCGCAGCTTCGCCACGTGCCCGGTGGCCTTCACGTTGTACTGCGCCACTTCCACCTTCGCGACGCCCTTCTCGTCCACGTCCAGCACGAACGTGGAGCGGATGACGCCCACCACGGTCTTGCCGTACAGCTTCTTCTCGCCGAAC
Source organism: Catenulispora rubra (assembly GCF_015356825.1). Classification (GTDB taxonomy): domain Bacteria; phylum Actinomycetota; class Actinomycetes; order Streptomycetales; family Catenulisporaceae; genus Catenulispora; species Catenulispora rubra. The sequence goes on from NZ_JAACYW010000311.1 coordinate 652, forward strand.
GCGCCGTACTCCTCCAGCACCGCCTTGTCCGGGTCGGACAGCAGCGGGAAGGTCAGCGCGTCGCGCTCCCGGAACTTCGCCAGCTTCTCCGGCTTGTCCGGGGACAGGCCCAGGACCGCGAAGCCCTCCTTCTGGAAGGACGCGATGTTGTCGCGGAAGTCGCAGGCCTGCTTCGTGCAGCCCGGGGTCATCGCGGCCGGGTACACGTACAGGATCACCTTGCGGCCGGCGAAGTCGGCCAGGCTCACGGACGCACCGTGGTCGTCGGTCAGGCTGAAGGCGGGAGCGGTGTCTCCGGAGTTGAGTTTCACGCGTCCCAGGCTAGCCTTCCGTGCCCGTGTCCACCTGCCGCGAGCGGCGTGCCGCCGAACCGCCGGCGCTCATTTCTTCCCCGCGCTCAGGACCATGGGCTCGTGCGATAGCGTCACAAGCGTGAGTTCAGGAGAGAAGCTTCCGATCCGGATGCTGCACGACCGCGTGCTGGTGCGCGAGGACCCCGAGGCGGGGGACCGGCGCTCGTCCGGGGGGATCCTCATCCCGGCGACCGCGCACGTGGGCAACCGCCTGGCCTGGGCGGAGGTCGTGGCGATCGGCGCGAACGTGCGCACGATCCAGATCGGCGACCGGGTGCTCTACGACCCGGCCGACCGCGGCGAGGTCGAGGTGCGCGGGACGGACTACGTGCTGCTCCGGGAGCGCGACGTGCACGCCGTGGCGGCCGAGCGGCTCGCCGAGGGCGAGGGCGAACCCGGCCTGTATCTCTGAGTTCGGCGGCCACCGACTGGTTACCCGTAGACCACCCGCTTCCCCTAAGGTCGTGGCCATGGCTGGTGACCAGGCGACCTCGACGCGCGCCCCGCACTCCGAGCCGTCGAGAGCGACCTCCGACGATCCGCCCTCGCTGTCCGCGATGCCCGCAGGCGGCTGGTTCGCGTTCGCCTTCTGGCTCGCCGCCGGCGGCATCACCGCCTACGCCCTGGTGCACGTGGTCTCGGGCCTGGGCAGCCTGCTGTCGATCCTGATGCTCGCGGTGTTCTTCGCCACCGCGCTGGACCCGATGGTGACCGCGCTGGTGAACCGCGGGCTGCGCCGCGGCCTGGCCGTCTTCATCGTCGCGCTGGGCGTGCTGGCGATGTTCGCCGGGTTCGTGGCGGTGATCTTCCCGCCCATCGACCGCGAGGTCAACTCCCTGATCAACGCCATCCCCGGCTACCTGAACGACCTGCGCAACAAGTCGACCTACCTGGGCAAGCTGGAGAACAAGTACCACCTGATCGAGAAGGTCAAGTCCTGGATCAACGCCAACAAGGCCGGGACCCTGGACCTCAACGGCATCCTGGGCGCCGGCAAGGCCGTGTTCTCCCTGCTCACCGGGACCCTGGCCGGGATCGCGCTGACCTTCTACTTCGTGGCGAACATGCCCGGTATCAAGAACTTCGCCTACCACCTGGTGCCGGTCCGCCGCCGGCCGCGGGTGTCCGAGCTCTCCGACCGGATCCTGGCGCAGGTCGGCAAGTACGTGATCGGCCAGATGATCATCGCCTCCATCGGCGGGTTCTTCACCTGGATCTGGGCGATGGCGTGGTCGATCCCTTATCCGGCCGCGCTCGGCCTGGTGGTCGCGCTGTTCGGGCTGGTCCCGGTGGTCGGCTCCTCGATCGGCGGCGCGGTGGTGACGCTGGTGGCGCTGACCGTCTCGCTGAACGTGGCCATCTTCACCCTGGCCTACTACGTGGCCGCGCGTCTGGCGGAGGACTACCTGGTCGCCCCCCGGGTGAACCGGCGCACGGTGGACGTGCACCCCATGGTCACGATCGTCGCCGTCCTGATCGGCGCCGCGCTGTTCGGCATCGTCGGAGCCCTGGTCGCGATCCCGGCGGCGGTGGCGATCCGGCTCATCGCCACCGAAGTGCTCCTGCCGCGCATCGACGAGATGTGATACGCCCGCCCCGGATACGGCATGATCTCCCCTATCGGGTGAGACCCGAGACGCAGCATGCGCGGCGCGTTCCGGGAATGGGGTGGGACTACTACTGTGGGCGTTCTGATGGATACCAGCGATGACCGGTAGGGCTGATCTCGTCGTGCTCGGCGCGGGTCCCGCGGGCCTGGCCGCCGCGTGGCGCGCCGCCCGCCGCGGCCTGTCCGTGGACGTGTTGGAGCGGGCCGAGACCGTGGGCGGGATGGCGGCGTCGTTCGACGTCGCCGGGTTCCGCGTGGACTTCGGCAGCCACCGGCTGAACCCGGACCTGCCGGAGCACATCCTCGCTGATCTCAGAGCCCTGATGGGTTCGGACCTGCAGACCCGGTACCGCAACGGCCGGCTGCTGGTCGGGGACCGCTGGGTGACCTACCCGTTCAAGCCGCGGGAGCTCGCCAAGTCGATGCCGGCGGTGCCGATGGCCCGGGCCGCCTTCGACGCGCTGGCCACCACCTGGCGCGGCAAGAAGCAGATCGCGGCGGCCGAGTCGTATGCGGAGCTGATGCGGGCCGGCTTCGGGCCGACGATGTACAAGCAGGTCTACGAGCCCTACGCCGCCAAGCTCTGGGGTGTCTCCGGCGAGGACATCGACATCGACCAGGCCCGGCGCAAGGCGGGCTCGCAGACGATGTTGACCGCGCTGGTGCGCAGCGTCCGCAACTCGATCGCCAGCGAGTCGCTGGCGTACCTGTACCCGCGCCGCGGCTTCGGCCAGCTCTGCGAATCCCTCGCGGACGCGGCGATGGAGGCCGGCGCGCGCATCCGTCTGGGAGCGGCGGCCGAGCACCTCGCGGTCGACGCCGACGGGGTCAGCGTCACCCTGGCCCGCTCGGAGTTCCACGGTTCCGCCGCCGAGCGCGGCGGCTGGTCGGGGGAGCAGCACTGGGCCGAGGGCGGCTCGGACATCAGGGCCGGCCACGTCTTCTCGACCATCCCGGTGCCGCTGCTGGCCCGCCTGACTTCTCCGGGCGCGCCGTACGAGGCGGTGGAGGCCAGCGGCAAGCTGAAGTTCCGCGCGATCCTGCTGGTCTACGCGGTCCACGCCGGCGGCCGCTGGACCGGCTGCGACGTGCACTACATCCCGGACGGCGACACCCCGGTCACGCGCATCTCCGAGCCGGCGAACCACCGCTTCTCGCCGGACGACCCGACCGAGCGGTCCGTGCTGTGCTTCGAGATCCCCTGCGACATAGGGGACGACCTGTGGGCCGCGGACGAGGACCAGCTCGCGAACCTGATCCGGGAGACGGTGCGCCGCCTGGGCCTGCCGCAGCTGAACCTGGAGTGGGTCCAGGTCAAGCGGATGCGCCAGGTGTACCCGATCTACCACAAGGGCTACCGCGAGGCGCTGGCCGATCTGGAGGGCTGGGTCGAGTCGCTGCCGCACGTCACCACGTTCGGCCGGCTGGGTCTGTTCACGCCGGACAACACGCACCACGCGCTGATGATGGGCTACGAAGCCGCCGACGCCCTGGGCAACGGGCAGTGGGACGCGCGGATGTGGGCCGAGGCGCGGGACCGGTTCACGCAGCACGTCGTCGAGAGCTGACCTGTATCCACTCAAATGCTGTGGTGACGCGGATCACAGAGTATCCGTGTCACAACGCATTGTGGGCCATCAGATGCCTCTCACCTCGGCATATTGTCGGTGGCCTCCTCTAGCCTGGATCCCAATCTGAGATTGAGTCCAAAGCCTGAGGGGGCTGACGAGGCATGGCTGAACCTGAAATATCCGCGGAGATAACCACTCCCGATCCCAAGCGCTGGCTCGCGCTGGCGGTCATCTTGTCCGCGGCGTTCATGGACCTGCTCGACGTGACGATCGTGAACGTCGCGATCCCGTCGATCCAGAGCCAGATGAAGGCCGGCTACTCCGCGATCCAGTGGATCACCGCCGGCTACGCGCTGGCCTTCGCCGTCGTGCTGATCACCGGCGGCCGGCTCGGCGACATCTTCGGCCGCAAGCGGCTGTTCCTGATCGGCATGACCGGCTTCACGATCGCCTCGGCGCTGTGCGGCGTGGCGGCGACCCCCGGCATGCTCATCGGCGCCCGGGTCTTCCAGGGCGGCATGGCGGCGCTGATGGTGCCGCAGGTCATGGCGATCATCCACGTCACCTTCCCGGCCGAGGAGCGCGGCAAGGTGATGGGCATGTTCGGCGGCATCGTCGGCTCGGCCGCGGTCGCGGGTCCCATCGTCGGCGGCCTGCTGGTGCAGTGGAACCTGCTCGGCCTGCACTGGCGCCCGATCTTCCTGGTGAACCTGCCGGTCGGGATCTTCGGCCTGTTCGTCGCCTTCCGCGTCATCAGCGAGTCCAAGGCACCGCACGCCAGCAAGCTCGACCTGCCCGGCGTCGGGCTGTCCGTGCTCGGCCTGTTCATGCTCGTCTTCCCGCTGATGCAGGGCCGCGACCTGGGCTGGCCGCTGTGGGGCTGGCTGATGATGGCCGCCGCGGTGCCGGTGCTGGCCCTGTTCGTGCTCTACGAACGCCGCAAGGGCGTGCGCGGGGACTCGCCGCTGGTGGAGCTGAGCCTGTTCCGCTTCCGCTCCTTCGCCTCCGGCATCCTGACCAACCTGACCTTCGCCACCACGCTCGGTGTCTTCTTCCTGGTGTGGTCGCTGTACATGCAGCTGGGCCTGGGCTGGACGCCGCTGCACGCCGGCCTGACCGGTATCCCGTTCTCCATCGGCGTCTCGGCCGCGGCCGGCATGTCGGTGCAGTTCCTGGTGCCCAAGTTCGGGCGCAAGGTGGTGCAGTTCGGCGTGCTGCTCATGGGTGGCGGCCTGGTGCTGTACATCGAGATGGCCAAGCACCTGGACCAGTCCTTCAACTCCCTCCAGATGGCGCTGCCGCTGCTGATCACCGGCGTCGGCATGGGCCTGGTGGTGGCCCCGATCTTCGACCTGATCCTCACCGACGTGCCGACCCGCGACGCCGGCTCGGCCTCCGGCCTGCTGAACACCAGCCAGCAGCTCGGCCAGGCCTTCGGCATCGCGCTGACCGCGCTGGTGTTCTTCAACATGATGGGGACCAACGCCACGAAGGCGGTGGACGACCAGAAGCCGGTCGTCACGCAGCAGCTGGTGGCCGCCGGGGTGCCGGCGCCGCAGGCCGAGCAGGTCTTCGCCTCGTTCAGGCAGTGCGCCGTGGACCGCGCCAAGGAGAAGGACCCGAGCACCCTGCCGGCGTCCTGCCCGAACCCGGCCCACCCGGACCCGAACCAGTCGCCGGCGGTCGGGAAGATCCTCGCGGAGCAGGGCGTGAAAACCGGCCAGGAGACCATGATCAACGGGTACGAGACCACGCTGTGGTTCGTCGCCGCAGGACAGTTCCTTGTCTTCCTGCTGATGTTCTTCCTGCCGAAGAACGTGCGGGCCAAGGCCCCGGACGGCTCGTCCGGGGCCGGCGACGACGCCGGTTCCGAAGATCTCGCACCTGTGTTCGCCCACTGACGAACCCCAGCTCACGAGCCTACTGCTGCCCCCGCGGGCGTTCGGACTTTTCCGGATGTTCACCGGGGGTTCGCCTTGATCGACAAGACTCGGGGGCATGGCGCGACAGTTCCGCCCGGAGCGGGTGGAGTATGACGTTCTCACCGCGCACCCCGATCCCGCCGAGGCCGCAGCCGGCGTGACTCAGTGGGCCACCGCCGCGGTGGATGCCGTCGATCCCGCTCCGCTGAACGGGATGGACGCTCTGAAGGACTACGTGCTGGCGATGGTCCCGCGGCTGCGGGACTTCGCCGAGCACGTGGCCCAGCCGAACGGCGAGGCGCACTCCCCGGCGCTGCGGTACGGGGCGTACCACAGCGTGCGCGCGATGATCCGGGACAAGAGCGGCATGGCCCTGGCCGAGGTGCACGCCGACGGCCGCGCGCTGCTGCCCGGGGAGCTCGACGCCGACCTGCGCGGCCGGATCAACGGGCTGGTGAACGTCGGCCTGCCGATGGTGACCCGGGCCGTGGACCAGGGTTCGTACGAGAACGCGCTGGAGTCCCTGATGAAGGCCCGCGGCGTGCTCAACGCCATGCTGCAGGCGGTGCTGAACATGGCCGTGTCCGGTCCCGAACCCCTGTCGCGGGAACAGCTGGCGGCCGTGCTGCGGGTGCAGCCGACGGATCTGGACAGCTGGTACGCCGGGCGGACCCCGTAAGCTGCGATCCGTATCCGCTGTCGGGCGCATAACTGCTACAGCTTGTCGTAGGCTGTCCCCGGTATCCGTGCCAGGGGCGGCCGGTCCTGCCGAACGCTCCGGACCGGGCCCGTGCGCTGCTGCTTTGCCCTGCGTTCACCGTCTGTTTCCTCGCGCCGCCGGACGCCCCTACTATCCTCCGGCAGACTGCATCCATTTTCCGACAGGGGTACGAGTTGTCCGGCCTCAACTATCTCGAAGCCTGCACCATCGGGCTGGTCCAAGGCGTCACCGAGCTGTTCCCCATATCCAGCCTCGGCCACTCGATACTCCTGCCGGCCTTCCTCGGCGGCAGCTGGAAGGCCGACCTGAACATGACCGCCAAGGACTCGCCGTACCTGGCGTTCCTGGTGCTGGCACACGTGGCGACGGCGCTGGCGCTGGTGGCGTTCTTCTGGCGGGACTGGGTGCGCATCATCAAGGCCCTGTTCACCTCGATCCGGCACCGAAGCGTGGAGGGCCCGGACGAGCGCCTGGCCTGGCTGCTGGTGATCGGCACGATCCCGGTCGGCCTGATCGGCATCGTGGCGGACAAGGCGCTGCGCACGCATCTGGGCAAACCGGTGCCCGCCGCGGCGTTCCTGCTCATCAACGGCTTCGTCATCTTCCTGGCCGACGCCATGCTCAAGAACTCGTCCAAGGGCCGGCACGCCGACGACGGCAACCTCCCGCCGCGCCGCGGCGAGCCCCCGGAGGTCGCGGCCGACCGCCGTCTGGCCCGGCTGGGCTGGAAGTCCGCCGCCGGCATAGGCGGCGCGCAGGCCTTCGCCCTGCTGCCGGGCATCAGCCGCTCCGGCATCACGATGGTCGCCGGCCTGGCCCGCGGCCTGAAGACCGAGGACGCGGCCCGCTTCGCGTTCCTGCTGGCCACCCCGGTGATCCTGGCCGCCGGCGTGTACAAGGCCCCCGAGCTGGCCAAGCCGGCGAACCACAGCATCCTGGGCCCGGCGATCGCCGGCTCGGTGCTGGCCGGGATCGCCGCCTACATCTCGGTGCGCTTCCTGACCAGGTATTTCGAGAACCGCTCGCTGCGGCCGTTCGGTGTCTACTGCGTGATCGCGGGAGCCATCTCGCTGGTCTGGTTCACCGTGCACCACTGAGTTCGCACGTCCCGAGCACTTCGGGCCGCCACCCGCGCGAGCGGTGTGGCGGCCCGAAGGCGTTTCACAGGGTTTTCACGGCACGGTCAGCGGTACTCGTTGAGCCGCGGCCGCAGCCCCAGCACGGTCAGCCCGATCAGCAGCGCCGTCAGGACGTAGGGCAGCCAGGTCCAGGTTCCGATCCCGCTCTTCGCGGCCGGCATCGAGCTCTCGAACTGCGCCTCGTTGAGGGTGATGACGTCTCCGAGGGCCTGGCTGTAGGCGTTGAACGCCTGGTCCGAGGACCCGACGGTGTCGGCGTTGGTGTCGAAGTCGATCGCCGCCTTCAGCCCCACCGGGGTGTTCAATGGCATGCTCCGGAGCTGCACGTCGTCTTGGAGGTACGTGTTGTAGGCGTCGAACGCTTTCAGCGCCGCTTCGGCCTCGCCCGGGAAGGTGATGTTGTGGAACTCCTCGCCGAAGCTGCTGTTCCGGGTCATCGACGTCTGTGACAGGTCGTCCACGGTGCGGGCCTTCTGCTCCTGGTACACCGCCCCGGCGTAGGTCGTGATGTCGGTCCCGCCGGGCACGTCGGCGATCGCCTGCTCGGCCCGGAAGAACGACTGCTGGTAGTCGCTGCGCGGTCCGGGGGTGTCGTGCGCGAGCAGCCAGCGGCTCTCGTCGGCGTTGATCCCGGCGCTGGTGGCGTTGGCCTCGCTCAGCGCCAGCACCGAGTCGAAGGCGTCGTTCTTGGCGGTGTGGAAGTCGGCCGCGGCCGCGGCCGTGCCCGCGGCACCGCCGATCATCAGGACCAGCGCGACCACGGTCGCGCCGGCCAGCGCCGGGTTCACCGTGCGCTTGAAGCGCCGGAACACGTACACCTGCAGGACGGTCAGGCCGCCGACCAGGAGCACCCCGAAGAGCAGGAACTCGCCGATCACGGTGTTCAGCGAACGGCTCGCCGACGAGGCGGAGGAGTCGATGGCGTCCCGGCTGGACTTCTCCAGGTCCGCGGCGGCCTTCATCAGCCCGCCCTTGTCGTCGCCGCCGAAGAGCAGATCGTGCCCGTTCTGGTAGTCGGCGAACACCGCGGCCGGCGCCGCCCCGGCGACCGGGCCGCCGACGCGCTCGTCGTCGGCGAGCGTGCGGACGGCCTGCGCCTGGTACTGGCCGAAGTCGTCGGACACGGTGTGCAGCTGCTTCAGCGCCGTCTGATCGCCGGCCAGCGCCACCGTCGCGTTCTCCAGGTCCAGGTCCGCGGTCTTGCGGTCGGTCTCGTACAGCGCCTCGCTGGCCGCGCGGGGCACGTGCACCTGGCTGTCGCCGTTCACGAGCAGCGCGTTGACCAGCTGCGCGTCCATGTCCTGGAGCCGGAACAGGAAGTCGTCGGTGGCGCGCACGCTGGGTGCGTCCGTGTCGCCGACGGTGCTGATCCGGTCTCGGACCCCCGAAGCCGCGGTCGTCAGGACGACGGCGGCGATGATTGCCAGAACGCCGGCGGCGGCCACGGCCGCGCGCAGGATGTTCGGCGTGGTCCCGCGAGGTGCGTGCGGGATGTGAGTGAGATGATCGCTGAAACTTGTTCCGCTGGTGGCTGCCCGGTGCGCTGTACTGCGGTTGGGCGCCTGAGTGAGAGTCCCCGACACGGTCTGAACATATGGCCGGACGGTGTGAGTGAGGACCCTGTGACGGCTGATTCAAACGGAATGCAAACACTTCCGGGGCGGACGGCGTTTGCCCGGGTGGGCTCGGTCTTGGATGATCGTGCGGTTGTGCCGGTTCAGTGGACCGGTCGGTAAACGATGAGAGGTCGCGGGGTGTCACCTCAGCAGGACGGTTCGGCGCACGTCAAGGAACGCGAGATCGCGGTCGAGCAGGAGGCCGTGGACGCCGCGTACGCCCGGCTGGCCCAGATGCGCGAGCAGGCCGCGAGCCGCGTGCGCGAGAGCTACAAGGTGGCGCAGGGCGGGACCTACTCGGCCCTGGTCGACCGGGACGTCCAGGTGATGGAGGCGGCCATCTGGGAGCGGTCCCTGGAGAACGCCTACAACGAACTGGTGTTCGGGCGCCTGGACCTGAAGCCCGAGCTCCCGGGCGAGGAGCTGGAGACCTACCGCATCGGCCGCCTCGGGGTCCGCACCGAGGAGCTGGAGCCGCTGGTCGTGGACTGGCGCGCGCCGGCCGCCGCGGCCTTCTACCAGGCCGCCCCGGAGGACCCCAGGGGCGTCGTGCGCCGCCGCGTGCTGCACTGCCGCGGCGACCGCGTCCTGGACATCGAGGACGACCTGCTCGACCCGGACGCCGCCCCCGACGGCCTGCCGGTGGTCGGCGACGGCGCCTTCATCGCCGCGCTGGCCCGCACCCGCACCGGCCACATGCGCGACATCGTCGCCACCATCCAGCGCGAACAGGACGTGGTGATCCGCTCGCCCGCCGACGTGAGCGTGGTCGTCACCGGCGGCCCCGGCACCGGCAAGACCGCGGTCGCGCTGCACCGCGTGGCCTGGCTGATGTTCCAGCACCGGCGCCGCTTCGGCTCGCGCGGCGTGCTGGTGGTCGGGCCGAACCGGCGCTTCACCGACTACATCGAACGGGTGCTGCCCTCCCTCGGCGAGGGCGGCGCGGCGCTGCGCTCGCTCGGCGACGTGGTCAACGGCGCCGAGGCCACCCGGCACGAGGACGCCGCGCGGGCCAAGCTGAAGGGCTCCCCGCGCATGGTGCGGATCCTGCGCAAGGCCGCGAACGACGCGCCGTGGGGCGCGCCGAAGGACGTGCGGCTGATCTACCAGGGCACCTTCTTCAGCCTGGACGCGCCGCAGCTGGTCGCGCTGCGGGAGCGGATGCTGCGCGGCGGCAGCCGCCGGCCCAACGCGGTGCGCGCCGACGTCATCCGGGCCCTGCAGGACGCCGCCTGGAACGCCTACCAGGACGCCAAGCGCGCCGCCGGCGACGCCTCGCCCTACGACGAGTACCCGGACCTGTTCGAGGACGACAGGCGCACCTTCCTGTCCGAACTGCGCTCCGAGCGGCCGTTCGCGGACTTCGTCACCGCCTGGTGGCCCCAGCGCTCCCCGCTGGAGGTGCTGCGCTCCCTCGGCGACCCGGCGTACCTGGCCGAGGTCTCGCGCGGTGTGCTCAGCCCCGCCGACACCCAGCTGCTCGCCGAGTCCTGGCGCGCGGTGGGGCAGGAAGGAGAGGCCGGTGTCGGCCTGTCCTACTCCGACATCGCGCTGCTGGACGAGCTCGACTCGCTGCTCGGCGAGGGGCCCCGCACGGCGCGGGCGGCCGCGGCGGCGAACCCGTACGTCGTGGACGGCGTGAACCTGCTCACCGGCGAGGAGACCGACGACGGCTCGGACCCGGAGGCCGGCGGCTCCCGCGAGCTGTCCACCTTCGGCGAGCGTCGTCGCGCGGCGCAGCGCGGCGGCTACGAGGAGGAGCCGGACCCCGAGGAGTTCGGGCACATCGTCGTCGACGAGGCCCAGGACCTCTCGCCGATGCAGTGGCGGATGCTGGCCCGGCGCGGCCGGCACGCGACCTGGACCGTGGTCGCCGACGCCGCGCAGAGCTCGTGGGAGGACCTGGACGAGGCGCGGCGCTCGATGGACCTGGCGCTGGGCACCTCGCGTGAGCGCCGGCAGTTCGAGCTGACCACCAACTACCGGAACCCGGTCGAGATCGCCGACTATGCCGCGACGCTGCTGCACCGGTTCCTGCCCGACGCGCCGCTGCCGCGGGCCGTCCGTTCGACCGGACGGCCGCCGGAGTTCGTGGTGACCGACGAGGCCGATCTGGCGGCCGCCGCCGGGACCGCCGCCCGCCGGCTGGCCGCGGAGGTCGAGGGCACGGTCGGCGTGATCGTGCCGATGACCAGGCTCGGAGCGTTCAGCGTGCCCGACGTCCCGGAGCGCGTGCAGGTCCTGGGCTCGCTGGAGTCCAAGGGCCTGGAGTTCGACGCGGTGGTGCTGGTCGACCCGGACCTGATCGCCGCGGAGTCGCCGATGGGCCCCCGGACGCACTATGTGACTGCTACGCGCGCGACCCAGCTGCTCGTCACAGTATCCCCCACCCGTCTCCCACCGCCGCCCGTTAACGAGGCGCTTCGCGCCACAAGTTGAATTGAGGGGGGAACCGCAGCAGGAGGACAAACGTCATCGAAGTAGGCGGGTGAGCGGGGACGCCGTGAGAGGGGAACAGGAACGATGAGCGAGGACACCTCCGGCATAGCCGACGACAGCTCCAGCGCGTCCTGGGTCCCCAAGCACGGCCAGGACGGGACCCCGGGGGCGCGGAGCGCGACCGGGCGGCGGGTCAAGCGCACGCTGATGATCATCTCCGGGATGCTGGTGCTGGTCATCGGCGGCACCGTGGCCTACGCCGGCTACTGGTACTACCGCATCGACCACAACATCAAGGGCGCGCCGCTGCACGGCGCGGTCGTGCCGCCGAACCAGCTGTCGATCGTGCAGCCGAGCCCGGACCCGTACGGCAACGTGCCGATCAACATCCTGCTGATCGGCACCGACGCCCGCCTGCCCGGCCAGGACGCCAGCCTCGGCGGCTACACCGACCCCTCCGGGCGCTCCGACGTGGAGATGCTGGTGCACGTCTCGGCCGACCGCAGCAACGCGACCGTGGTGTCGCTGCCGCGCGACACGATGGTGCCGATCCCGGCCTGCGTGGACGCCAAGGGCAACCAGTACCCGGCGCAGGGCGTCGGCATGATCAACTCGGCGCTGGCCGCCGGCCCGGGCTGCCAGGTGGACACCGTCGAGGAGTTCACCCACGTCAAGATCGACCACTTCATGATGGTCGACTTCTCCGGCGTCGTGGCGCTGACCAACGCCGTCGGCGGCGTCCCGGTCTGCGTCACCAAGGCGGTCAACGACCCCGACTCGCACCTGACCCTGCCGGCCGGCACCTCGGTGATCCAGGGCGACACCGCGCTGGCGTTCCTGCGGACCCGCGAGGGCTTCAGCGACGGCTCGGACCTCTACCGGACGCAGGCGCAGCACCAGTACCTGTCGGCGCTGATCCGGAAGATGAAGTCGCAGGCGACGCTGGACAACCCGATCCAGGCCACGCACCTGATGGACATCGCCAGCAAGTCCCTGACCGTGGACAACGGCATCGCCAGCGTCAACGCGCTGCTGGACCTGGCCAACACGCTGAAGAAGGTGCCGACCCAGAACATCACCTTCCTGACCATGCCCACGGTCGCCTACCAGCCGGACCCCAACCGCGTGGCCCCGGACACCGCCCTGGACGACCAGATCTTCTCGCTGATCGCCCACGACCAGTCGGTCACCGGCCCCACCACCGTGGCGAGCAGCGGCGCCGCCC
>NZ_JAACYW010000312.1 GCF_015356825.1 Catenulispora rubra
CCGGTGCTCCGGGAAAGCCGCGACGCCGGCCGCGGATGCGGCCGGCGTCAGGCGCGGTTTTGGGGGGATCAGGCGAGATCGGGCGAGCTCAGGGCCTCGTCAAGGCGGCCGCACGCGCGAACTTGTCGCGCCGGGCTTCGAGGAAGTCGTCGAGGAATTTCTCGTTGCCGTCCCAGGGCGCGACCAGCAGCTGCGCCTTGGTGTTGGTCAGCGGATCGACGTAGACGGCACGCGGCTTGGCCAGCCCCGAGGTCGCGGGGCTCCACAACTCCCGGAAGACGGCACGGATCTCGTCGTCGGTGACGTTGAAGGGCGAGTCGATCTCGCTTCCGCCGTCCAGGAGGTACAGGTAGTCGGTGCGGATGCCCCGTTTGACGCAGGCGTAGACCATGTCCCGCATGAGGGCGGGGGTGTGGTTGACGTTCTTGAGGATCACGGCCTGGTTGACAATCGGGACGCCGGTACGGCGGACGGCGGCGATCGCCTGGTCCACAGCGGGGTGGAACTCGGCGGCGGAGTTGATCTGGCTGTAGAGCCAGACTTTGCCGTCGGCCGCGCTCATGGCGTCCAGGACTTCCGGGCTGTTCGTCACCGACGACGGCTTGACCGTCAGCACTCTGGTGTCCAGCCGGATCTCGTTCACCGTCGGGATCGCGGCCAGGGACCGCACGACCCGCGCGAGTTCGCGCGGCGGCAGGGTGAAGGGGTCGCCGCCGGTCACGACGACGGTCGCGATGTTCTCGTGGGCGGAGATCCAGTCGATGCCGGCGGCGGTCGCCTCGGCGTCGTAGGTCTGCGTCGCGGTGATGAGATCGCCCCGGAAGCAGTAGGTGCACTTGACGTGACAGGTTCTGGTCACCGACAGGGTGACCGAGTTCGGATAGCTGTGATTGATGGCAGGGAAGCCGCTGACGATGTGTGAGCGTTCGTTGGTGGGGTCGACGTTCGTGTAGAGCCCCGCGAACACGAACTGCGAGAACGCTTCGCGCGTGAACGAATCGCGACCGTCGAGGCTTTCCCTCATCCGCTGTTGGAGGAAGTGGGAGACGAACAGTCCGCCGACTTGCTGGTCGATGGCCTCCACTTTGGCCCGGTCCATCTTCATGAACGAGCTCACCAAATCGATGAGGGCCTGGTTTCCCATTCGTTCTCCCTGTGACAGTGCACAGAGCATGCCTCAGCCCCGCACCTGCGCGCGAGGCTGAGGCGGGTGGGGTTCGGAGCCGGTCCTCAGGCTCCGGATCGTTGGCAGAACTCTGATGATGTGGGTGGCGCTTCGCGGGGAAGGGCACGGTGTACGCGGGGCAGGACCAGGCGGTGCCCGAGCCTGCGTCCCACAGGTTTGTGCCCGCAACCGCTGTATGGATGCAGCCAGATGTCGACGCGAATCCCCTGAGCCGTCTCCACCGTCGCCGTCGCGATGCGCGCCTTCTCCGCTGAGGCCGGAAGGGGTACGGCGTCGTTCCGGCCACCGGACTCGGTGCTCCGTTCGCGGACGACGGCCAAGACCGTCCAGACCATCAGGCCGAGCACGGCGATCAGAATCCTGAGCCATTCGAGCGGGAAGACGACCGCGACCCCGGCCAGGACGATCGGATACACCTGGATCAGTTGGAGCGCCAGCGAGTAGCGGTCGATCGCGTTGGCGCCCCGCACCACCGGATCGTGGTGCGTGCTCGGTGCCGACCGGATCTGCCGCACGGTGCGGTTTCGCATGGTGGTCCTTTCCCTGCTCCGACGACGACGTGTGGTTCCTCGCGTATTTGAAATCAAGACTCTGTTCTTCACAGGATGGTCGAAGAGTCTCAAGCGACGTTCTTCCGCGTTGTGTTCGACGGCGGTTTACTGTCAGCTGTGGAGGATTTGCCCAGTGTCGGAAAGCGAGTAACCAGTACTCGTCTCAGCAATAAGATCCACACTATTCAGGATCATCGACAGTCCGGGTGTCAGGGTTCTAGCAGCGCCGGGAGGTGGCGGAAATGGCTGTGACTGAGCGCGAAATGAAGTTTGAAGAGATTCTGCGGACGTTGCTGGACCGCGAGAAGACGACTGTCACTCAGAAAAAACTCGCCAAGCGCTTGGGGTGAGCGGTACGACGGTCTCGCACTACGTGACCGGTCGCATCCGGCCCAGCTTCCATGCCCTCGTCGGCATTGCCGCGTTCTTCAATGTCACCCTGGACTATCTGGTGTTCGGCGAACGAGTGCACCTGTCGTCGACAGCCGACCCGGGCAACCTGCGGGCCGACGTCATGCGGGCCCTGGCTGAGTCCAACGCCTACCAGGGGCGCCAGCGCGATCTGATCGTGCGGGTCAACCGCCGGCTCTCCGAGCAGGTCGAGCGGGTCGCGCGCGAGCTGTTGGACGACCCCCGAACTGCCAGTCCGCCCGAGTTTTTCAGCGACGCGGACGCGCTGCCGATCGAGGCGTGCGCGAACCGCACCCGGGTGACGACCAGCAGGCCGCCCGCCGATCTCGCGTTCGGCCCCGAGGGGGAAGTGCGTCGCGGCACGTTCTTCGATGTCTTCGTCAGCAATATCCTGGCCGGCCGGACCTACCAGTACCTCTTCCACGGCTCTCGCGCCAGGTTCGAACCCTACGTCCGTGGCTACCGAGACCTGCTCACCGGGGCGGACCTGCCGTCGGACATGGTGGGCGAACGTGTCGAGTTCCGGGTCGTCGGGACGGAACTGCCCGTCGGCATCGTCATCCACGACCTGGATGTGAGCCTGCTCGAACGCCGCGAGCCCGTCCTGTGGGAGCGTTTCCACGACGACGGGATCGTCGACGGGGTGTTCGCCTATGTCTCGATCCGCCACGAGGAGGAGCGCGGAGGCATCGTGTTGTACGACGAATACTTCGCGTCGGCGCTGCGGATGTTCCAGCGCGACTGGGCTGCGGCCCAGGTGCTCTGACCGCTCAGCTGAACGTCCGCCGGTACGCGTTCGGGCTGATCCCGGTCGTCCGCTTGAACCGGTCCCGGAAGGCCGTCGCCGAGCCGAACCCCACCTGCGCCGCGATTCGCTCCACCGAGTGCTGCGTGGTCTCCAGCAGGTGCTGCGCGCGGCGGATGCGGGCCCGGTGCAGCCACTGGAGCGGGGTGGTGCCGGTCTGGTCGCGGAAGCGGCGGATGAGGGTGCGGGTGCTCAGGCCGGCCTCGGCCGCGATGTCGGGGAGGGCGAGGTCGCGGCCGAGGTTGGCGCCGAGCCAGGTGAGCAGCGGCTCCAGGGTTCCGCCCTGCGGGGCGGGGGTGTGGTCCTGGACGATGAACTGCGCCTGGCCGCCCTCGCGCTCCAGCGGCATCACCGACAGGCGCGCGCAGTGGGCGGCGACGGCGGAGCCGTAGTCCTTGCGGATCATGTGCAGGCACAGGTCCAGGCCCGCGGCGGCGCCGGCGGAGGTGAGGAACTGGCCGTTGTCGACGTACAGGACGCGCGGGTCGACCTCGATCGCGGGGTGGGCGGCGGCGAGCTGGTCGGCGGCGAGCCAGTGCGTGGTGGCGCGCAGGCCGTCGAGCAGGCCGGTGGCGGCCAGGACGAAGGTTCCGACGCAGATCGAGGCGATTCGGGTGCCGTTCGCTGCGGCGGTGCGCAGGGCGTCGCGGACGGCGGTGGGGAGCGGCGTGAGGGGGTTCTCGATGCCGGGGACGATGATCGTGTCGGCGTCGTGGAGGGCTTGCAGGTCGTAGGGCGCGCGCAGGGTGAAGGCTCCGGCGTTGAGCTCGGGGTGCTCGGCGCATACGCGGACCTGGTAGCCCGGGCGTCCGTCGGGGAGGCGGGCGCGGTTGAAGACTTCGATCGGGGTGGCGAGGTCGAAGGGGATCACGCCGTCCAGGGCGATGATGGCGACGGTGTGCATGGCGAGAACATACCTTGGCGGGGGTGAGTGGGGTGGTGGTTTGGCGCCTTGGTTTGTGTGTTCTCGCTGTTCAGCCGAGGTTTCGTTGCGGTGGCGTTTTTTCGTTGAAACGTGGCACTATTGCCACTGGGGATCGGGTCGGCGGCTGGATAGCGTCGCGTGGTGACCAAATTCTTGCTGTCGCTGCACGTTCTGGCGGCGATCATCGCGGTGGGGCCGGTGGCGGTTGCCGCGAGTATGTTTCCCAAGGCTCTGCGACGGGCTTATGAGGATGCCGAGGGTGCGGCTTGGCCTCGTCTGCTTTATCGGGTGTGCCGTGTGTACGCGGGTGTCGGTATTGCTGTTCCCGTCTTCGGGTTCGCTACGGCGAGCAATATGGGGGTTCTGGGTAGTGCGTGGCTGATCACGGCTATCGGCCTGACGGCTGTGGCGGCCGGTGTTCTTGCGTTGTGGATTCTGCCGGCGCAGCAGGCTGCTCTTGAAGATTTGGCTGGTGCTGGTGACGGCGCCGACGCTGACGCTGGTGGCGTCGGAGTCGCCAAGGTCGCTGCCCGGCTTGGTGCTGCGACCGGGGTCTTCAACCTGTTGTGGGCGACTGTCACGGTTCTGATGATCGTGCGTCCCGGTTCGACGACGGGGGCGTGATGGTGACTGCTCGTTTCTTTCGTATCGCCGCGTTCGTCGAGCTCGTCACGCTGGTCGTGCTGTTGGGGAACCTCGCTACGTTCCATGTCAAGCCGGTGACGTCGCTGATCGGTCCGACGCACGGCTGCGCGTATCTCATCATCGTTCTCGCGACGTGGCGCAACGATCGTGCTGCTTTCGCCGGCAAGCTGACAGCGTTGTTGCCCGGTATCGGCGGGTTCCTGGTGCTTCGGTTGCTGAGTCAGCACGAGGCGGCTGACGTCAAAACCCTCTGATATCAGGGGCATGAATCCGGGGCGCCCCTTCTGGGAACGCCCCGGATCGGCTGTCGGAATCAGCCCTCAGGCCTGGTTGTCACAACCGGCCTTCGCAGTGCTTTTCGTTACTGGCGTGCGCCTTCGCGCTGCTCCATCGGCGCGGCGCCGGCCGGTGCACGATCTGCGAGCTGCGCGTTCTGCGCGGCGCTGAGCGTGTCCGTGCCGCCTGCGGCCGCGGCCCCGGCGCCGACGACGTTCGTGATGCGGAACTTCACCGGCGGGCCGTCGCCCTTGTTGGGCTTGTCGTGGGCCCGGCACATCACGACCGAGCCGACTTCCAGCGGTTCGTCGAGGTTGCCCGGGACGTAGGCTCGGACCTGTTTACCCCCGTTCATCGGGGTCAGGACCGCGACTCGGGGCATCATCTTCTCCGAGCCGTCGGGCTTCATCTCGCGCCGGGTGAAGTCGGCGAACTCCGTCACCTTGTAGCGGTGGCGCACGTCGGACTTCGCGACGTGGTCACCGCCCTCGCTCTTCTTGCCGGACTTGGACATCGCCTCGGACCTCCTTCGGTCGACCGGACCCCCACCCCAGCAACTCATCGGGGGCGGCGGCCTGTCCTGTCGGTCGCGGTCATCCGGGTGATTTCACAGGACCGGTCGGGGCCCCGGATTTGGTCGCCGTGCTGGTGGCAGGCGCGGGCTGGTGCGGGTCATGGTCGAGGTGCACGGTGACTGTCATCTGGAGCTGGGGGCTCACGGCGATGGTCACGTCGATGTCGTGGTCCGGCTTGCTCGGCGTGGTTGGGGGCGGCGTGGTCGACGGCGCGGGCGTGCTGGAAGACGGCGGCGTGATCAGAGGCGTGCTCGGCGGCGGTGTCGCAGGGGGCTGCGTCGTCACCGGCGTGGGCTGCGGCGTCGCAGGGGCCTGAGCGGCGGGAGCTTGCACCGGTGCGGGCTGAGTTTGGACTGGGGCCGGGGTCTTGGGTGCGGCATGGCGAGGCGTGTATTGGACCGGCGCCACGGTCTGCCGCGGAGCCGTAGTCGCCGGGGCGGGTGCCGGCGTCGAGGGCTTGGGCTTCGAGGGCGTGGTCTTGGCTACGGGTGCTGTGGTCTTGGCGGGCTGGGTCTCGACGGGCGTCTGCGGGGTGGCGCTCGAATGTGCGGCACCGCCTGTCAAAGCCACCGCCGCGACAGCAATCGCAGCCGAACCCATCACGCTCGCCGACACCACAGCAGTCTTGCCCGCGCCGCTCGAAATCCCATGCCGCAGCTTGCCGCCAACATGGCGAAGGTGACGCGTCGCGCCGACCGCGCCAGCAGCACCGCCGACCGTGCCGACAGGCCGCCCCGCACCAGTGACGGCATCTTCTGCCAGTGCTTCGCGCATGCCTCCGCAGGTCCTCGGTCGTGGCGCTCGCGTGCGGTCGGCCGAAGGCTTCGGCGGACTCCGTCGGGAGGGGGATCTCGGTCGTGGCGCGGTGGAGGGTGTTCGCGAGGTTGCGGATGGTCGTGGCCAGGTAGGCCGGGATGTTCTCGACCGCGTGGCCGGCGGCGATGCGGCGCCAGACGCGGAAGTGGGCCTCGGCGACCAGGTCCTCGGCGGTGGAGGGGTTGGCGGTGAGGGTGCGGGCGTAGGCCGTCAGGCGGGCGTTGTGTTCCTCGTAGACGCGGGTGTAGGCGGCGAGGTCGGCGCCGGGCGGGCCCGGTTCGGGCTCCGCGTCGGCGGCGGGCTTTTGGTCGTTTACGGCCGCTTCGGTCACGATCGCACCCCAAGTCGTCGCTGTGCGTCCCGATGGTACCGAAGATCCGTTTCATCCTAGATGTGGCGTAGGTCACAGGGAATCCGGGCGAAAACGGCGTAAGGTCAGGCTCCCTTCACAAGTCCTTGTTGTGATAACGCCAGTACAGCGGCCTGACGGTGACGCCTGTCAGGCCGGCCGACAGCAAGGAGTGACAGCGATGCTCGCCACCCACGAACAGCCGCTCAAGACCCACGTGGTGACCTCCGACACGCGGATGGCCGGAGTGCCCGCGGTGCTCCGCTTCCGCTCCGACGACCCCTTCGCGGTCCGGCTCGCTTTCCTCGACGTCGACCCCGACCGGGGCGGGGACGGCGGGGTCGTCGACGGCATCGAGTGGGTCTTCGCCCGCGATCTGCTGACCGACGGCCTGCACACCCCGACCGGCGAGGGCGACGTGCACGTCTGGCCCTTCGGCCCCGGCGATCTGATGATCGAGCTGCGCAGCGGCGCCTCGACCGCCCTGGTGATCACGCCACAGATCGCGGTGCGGATGTTCCTGTGCCACGCCTACGCGATCGTCCCGGCCGGCTCCGAGCCCCGGCACCTGGACCTGGACCGCGCGCTGGCCCGGCTCGTCGGCCAGGGCTGAGAGTCGGCCAGGGCTGAGGGAACGAAGAAACCGCCGGATCAGCAGGCTGCCATCCACGCGGCCGGATCGCCGTGCACCCGCCGGATGACGGCCGTCGCCGCGCCGGTCACCGCCGCCGCCGTCCCGCGCCGCGACACGTGCACCGCGACCGGGGCCCAGCGCGCGGAGACCACGTGCTCGGTCAGCGCCTTCTCCACACCGGGAACCAAGGCGGCGAACTCCGGCCGGGCGTACGCACCGCCGAGCACCACCGCGGGCAGGTCCAGCAGGTTGACGGCGGCCGCCGCCGCCCGGCCGAGCGCGGACGCGGCAGCCTCGGGCCCGTCACGCCGCAGCGCCTCCAACCCCGCGACGGTCTCCAGGCAGCCCCGGGCGCCGCAACGGCAGCGGGCCCCGTCGGGCACGACCGTGACGTGCCCGATCTCCCCGGCCCAGCCCCGCGCGCCCCGGAAGAGTTCGCGGTCCAGGATGACGCCGGCGCCGACGCCGATCTCGCCGGAGACGTAGAGGAAGTCGGTGAGGGGCGCCGGCCGGTCGGCCATGGTGCTGTCGGCGGAGCCTCCGACACCGGCCCCATCCAGAACACTCCCCGAACCGGGTGCCCCATGAGCCTCGGCCAACGCCGCGAAATCCGCCTCGTTCCCGATCACCGGCTCGAACGGCATGTCCGGCAGCGCCCGCCCCAGCGCCGCCCCGATCTCCACGTCCTGCCACACCAGGTTCGGCGCCCGCCGGATCCGCCCGTGCGGCGCCTCGACCAGCCCCGGCACCGCCAGCGCCGCGCCGGCGACGGTCAGCCCGGCCTCGGCCGTCGCCTCGCCGGCCGCCCCCGCCAGGTCGGCCAGCACCTCGGCGACCGCGCGCCCCCGCTGGTCGCCGTGCCGGATGACGGTCGCGCGCACCGCGCCGGTCAGGTCCACCACGCAGGCCGCCAGGTAGTCGACGTTGATCTCCAGCCCCAGCCCCGCCGGTCCGTCCGCCGCCGGCACCAGACCGGCGGCCGGCCGGCCCGCGCCGGTGGCCGGCGGCGGTGAAACTTCCACGATCAGCCCCGCCTCCAACAATGCGTCTGCCAGGGCCGACGCGGTCGCGCGGGTCACCCCGGTGGCCGCCGCCAGCGCGGCGCGCGACAGTGGGGCGGGAGCGTCCAGGATCAGGCGGTAGACCAGCGCCAGGTTGGCGTTGCGGATGCTGGCCTGGCGCGCCGGGTTGGGGATCGTGCGGTCGGCGGGGCCGGCCGGGCGAACCGATTCGGCGGCGGTCCGGCCGGCACGGTCGGCGGAGACAGTGGAGGCACTGCCGGAGACAGCGGAGGCAGCAGCGGAGTCGGCGGAATCAGCGGCGTCGGCGGGGCTGGTGGGCGCGGGCATGTCTTGACAATGCCACAGCCGGACCATAAGTTCATCCATTAAACAATTCCCCTCGATCGTGCCAGGAGCCGGCCATGACCGTCGCACCGTCACCCGCGGACAAATTCACCTTCGGCCTGTGGACGGTCGGCTGGCAGGCCCAGGACCCCTTCGGGGACCCGACCCGCCCCGCGCTGGACCCGGTCGAGACCGTGCACCGGCTGGCCGAGCTCGGCGCGTACGGCGTCACCTTCCACGACGACGACCTGATCCCCTTCGGCAGCGCCGACGACGAGCGCGCCAAGCACATCGCCCGCTTCCGCGAGGCGCTGGACGCCACCGGCCTGAAGGTGCCGATGGCCACCACCAACCTGTTCAAGCACCCGGTGTTCAAGGACGGCGCGTTCACCAGCAACGACCGCGACATCCGGCGCTACGCGCTGCGCAAGGTCATGCGCAACCTGGACCTGGCGGCCGAGCTCGGCGCCCACACCTACGTTTTCTGGGGCGGCCGCGAGGGCTCGGAGTCGGACGCGGCCAAGGACGTGCGAGCCGCGCTGGACCGCTACCGCGAGGGCCTGGACCTGCTGGCCGAGTACGTCATCGACCGCGGCTACGGCATCCGCTTCGCCCTGGAGCCCAAGCCCAACGAGCCGCGCGGCGACATCCTGCTGCCGACGATCGGCCACGCGCTGGGCTTCATCAGCACCCTGGAACACCACGAGATGGTCGGCCTGAACCCCGAGGTCGGCCACGAGCAGATGGCCGGCCTGAACTTCGCGCACGGCATCGCGCAGGCGCTGTGGCAGGGCAAGCTCTTCCACATCGACCTCAACGGCCAGCGCGGCATCAAGTTCGACCAGGACCTGGTCTTCGGCCACGGCGACCTGCTCAACGCCTTCTTCCTGGTGGACCTGCTGGAGACCGGCGGCTACGAGGGCCCCCGGCACTTCGACTACAAGCCGGCCCGCACCGAGGACATCGCAGGGGTCTGGCAGTCCGCCGCCGCGAACATGAGCACCTACCTGCTGCTCAAGGAGCGCGCCGCGGCGTTCCGCGCCGACCCCGAGGTCGCCGAGGCGCGCGCCGCGGCCCGCGTGGACGAGCTCGCCACGCCGACCCTGGCCGCCGGCGAGACCTACGCCGACCTGCTCGCGGACCGCACCGCCTTCGAGGAGTTCGACGCCGACGAGGCCGCCGAGCGCGGCCTGGGCGCCGTCCGCCTGACCCAGCTCGCCGTCGAGCACCTGATGGGCGCCCGGTGAGGCACGCCGCGAACGAGCACCGGAGCCCGAGCGCGGTGGGGTCCCGGTGAGATCTGAGGCCCCGGTGCGACTCGTCGCCGGCGTCGACTCCTCGACGCAGTCGTGCAAGGTCGTGATCCGCGACGTGGACAGCGGAGCCCTGGTGCGCCAGGGCTCCGCCCCGCACCCGGCCGGCACCGCGGTCGACCCCGAGGCGTGGTGGCAGGCACTGCACGCGGCCATCGAGGCGGCCGGCGGCCTGGAAGGCGTCGAGGCGCTCGCGGTCGGCGGCCAGCAGCACGGCATGGTGTGCCTGGACGAGCACGGCGAGGTGGTGCGGCCGGCGCTGCTGTGGAACGACACGCGGTCGGCGCACGCCGCCGACGAACTCGTGCGCGGACTCGGCGCCGAGGCCTGGGCCCAGGCGGTCGGCTCGGTCCCGGTGGCCTCGTTCACCGTGACCAAGCTCCGGTGGCTCGCCGAGCACGAGCCCGAGAACGCGGCACGCGTCGCAGCGGTCTGTCTTCCACACGACTGGCTCACCTGGCGGCTGCGCGGCAGCACCGATATCAGTGAGCTGACCACCGACCGCAGCGACGCCTCGGGCACCGGCTACTGGTCGCCGAACACCGGCGAGTACCGCCTCGACCTGCTCGCCAGGGCCCTCGGCCGAGAGGTCGCGGTGCCGCGCGTGGCCGGGGTCCGCGAGGTGGTCGGGCACTTCGGCGACATCGCGCTGGCCCCCGGCGCCGGCGACAACGCTGCGGCCGCCCTCGGCCTCGGCGCGCGCGGCGGCGACGTCGTCGTGTCGATCGGCACCTCGGGAACCGTGTTCGCGGTCAGCGACCTGGCGACCGCCGAGGCCACCGGCACCGTCGCAGGCTTCGCCGACGCGACCGGCCGCCATCTCCCGCTGGTCTGCACGCTCAATGCCGCACGCGTCCTGGACGCCGCGGCGGCGATGGCCGGTGTCGGCCTCGACGAGCTCTCCCGGCTGGCGCTGTCCGCGCCGCCCGGGGCCGACGGCCTCACGCTGATCCCGTACCTCGAAGGCGAGCGCACCCCCAACCTGCCCGACGCCGCCGGCTCGATCCACGGTCTGCGGCTGGCCAACGCGACTTCCGCACACCTGGCGCGCGCGGCGGTGGAGGGCATGCTCTGCGGCCTGGCGGACGGCCTGGACGCGCTGACCGAGCTCGGCGTCCCGGTCGGGCGCGTCCTGCTCATCGGCGGCGGGGCGCGCTCGGAGGCGGTCCGTGCCGTCGCCCCGTCGATCCTCGGCTATCCGGTCACCGTGCCGCCCCCGGGCGAGTACGTGGCCGACGGCGCGGCGGCCCAGGCCGCCTGGGCCCTGGCCGGCTCCGACGACCCGCCCCGGCGGGTGACGCAGGGCACTGAGACGTATGACGGCAAGCCGCTCCCGGAGATCCGAGAGCGCTACCACGAGTTCCGCGATCGCGCCGCCTGACCGGCGAGGACGCGGATGAACAGCCCGGTGCCGCCGGTGAGGGTCGGCGGCACCGGGCCTTCGCTGGTCTCGAGAACAGCTGCAGAGCCAGTCGCGCAGCGATCGGCTCAGCGACCGCTCAGAACGTCGCCAGGTGCGCCTTGTACCCGGCGCCGTAAGCCGTCGGCGTGCCGTCGTAAGCGCTGATCAACGAAGGACCCTGCGAACAGTCCCAGGTGTTCCACGTCCACGCCGAGTAGCCGGTGTGGTGGCTGTCGAGCCATGCCATCAGCGTGTCGATGTACGAGTGCCCGCAGTCGTTCTCCCCGATCTCCCCGGGGACCACCGGCACCTGCGCGATGACCGGTGCCACCTGCGAGTCCCAGCACGACGAGGACGAGCACGAGTTGAAGTTGTACGAGTGCCACGACGCCGCGAGGTTGTGCAGCGGATCCGTCGGCTCGTGCGCCAGCCACTGGCTCAGGTCGTTCGAGTACGCCACGCCGCCGAGCATCAGGACGTTGCCTGCCCCGGCGCCCCGCACCGCGTTCACGAGCGACTGCATCCCGGCAACCTGGTAGGTGATGCCGGTGCAGGTGCCGCCGTTCTGCCAGCACGACCAGCCGGCCGCGGAGTTGAAGCCCGCGGCGAAGTCCGGATACGGCTCGTTGAAGAGATCGAAGACGGTCGACTGGTCGTTCTTGAACGCGCCGGCCACCGAGGACCAGAACGCCGGGGCGTTCGCCGCGTCCGGCATCGGCTTCTGGCACGTCGCCGTGGCCACCGAACAGGCCGAGGACTGGCCGGTGTAGACACCGTCGGTCCAGTGCAGGTCGAGGATGACCGCCAGGCCGTGCTGATGCAGCAGGCTGACAAAGCTCTTGATCGCAGCCTGGTACGTCGCGCCGCCGTACTGCGGCAGCACGTTCGACTCCCCGAGCCAGCAGTCCTCGTTCAGCGGCACCCGGACGATGTTCGCCTTCCAGGACGCGATCACGGCCACCGAGGCGTCGTCGACCGGACCGTCGAAGATGCCCTTGCCCTGGACGCACGCGAACTCCGCTCCGGAGCGGTTCACCCCGTGCGGGACGAAGGCCTTCCCGGTGCCGTCCACGAGCTGGTTGCCCGAGACGTGCAGCGCCGGGGCGCCGGACGACGGGGGAGTGGAGCTCGGCGTGGTGCTGGGCGTCGTGCTCGGGGTGGTGCTCGGGGTCGTGCTGGGCGTGGTGCTAGGCGTGGTGCTTGGTGTCGTGCTGGGTGTGCTGCTCGGCGTCGAGGACGGCGAGCCCGCGCCGTTGCACGCGGTTCCGTTGACGCTGAACACGGTCGGCGCCGCGTTGCTCCCGGTGTAGGTGAAGTTGGCGCCGATGCCGGTGTTCGCGCCGGCCGCCACGGAGCCGTTGTAGGAGGCGTTGGCGACCGTCACGGCGTGACCGGACTGCGACCACGTGCCGTTCCAGCCGTTCTGCAACGTCTGGTTGCCCCCGTAGGAGTACCCCAGCGTCCAGCCGCTCCACGCGCTCGTCCCGACGTTGGCGATGGTGATGTTCGCGGTGAAGCCCGTCCCCCAATCGCTGCTTACCGAATACGTGACCTGACATTGGACCGCCGTCGCGGCGCTCGCGGTTCCGGGCACGAGCACCGCGGCGGTCGCCGAACCCGCCGCCAGCGCCACCCCGGCCACGGCGCCGAGCGCCGCCCTCAGTCGCGGGGACATAAGCCTCCTCCATCCGTTTGACACATCGCGGCGGAACGTAGGAAGCCTTTCCACCGCAACGCAAGGCCGAGATCGCGAAACCCCAGGAAGGCGCGCGGCGCGCGATGAAACTTTCACGACGAAATCGTTATCGACCCTCGTCGAACCGGGCGCCCCGGAGATCCGGCAGCCGTCCCCTTGACAACTCCGGGCACTGAGACGACTTTGCATGAGAGCGCTCTCATGAACCAGACGTGAGCTGTCCGACATCCGGTGTTCACCCGCCCCCCCCCACGAGTCGGAGAACTTAGAGA
>NZ_JAACYW010000313.1 GCF_015356825.1 Catenulispora rubra
CGCCTACTGCGCCGCACCCGCCCCTTGACCGCGGCAGCCACCAACTCCGGCGGAAACCACCGCGTCAACACACCCAGATTCACCAACGACGTCAACCCGGTCCACGGATGCCTCAAACCACTCACACCACCTCCAACACCAACCAGAACACATACATGCCCACCACAACCAACGGCATTGGGGCCTCCTCGACGGGGGGCGACCCGCGCGTCGGGCTTGATGGCGGCGGCCCACGACTGTTCGGCTTTCTATCCGCTGTTGCCTGCGCCGCGCTGGTCGGCGGCGGTGCTGCTTGTGGTCGCCTAGGTTCTGGGTCCCTCGCCGCGTCATCGCCGTAAACGGAACCAGAACCAACACCCCGCATGGTCCGGTCGGACCCGGCGAACCACGTGGCCGGTCAGGCTAGCCCGTCACCAACCGCAGCCGCCAAGATCAGCTCACCCGCGAGATGTCCCACCCCGGAGGCGCTGCCTCGACCCACGTCAAAAAGGCCATCATCGACTCCGTCGACATGGCCAGCTCCACCACCGCCCCGCCGGCTGAACACTCCAGCACCGCCCAGCCCGGCAGCAGTGTCCGGGTCTCCTCCCCCGCGGCGTCGCGGCGGCCCACGACGTCGAACCCCCGCCGAGCCAGGCTCGTGCGGGGGCGGGGGGAGTAGCTGAAGACGCGGTAGAGGTCCACTGTGAGGTCGCGGTAGCGGCCTACGGCGAAGGACCAGCCGGAGGCGTCGCCGGCGGCTGGGATGGGGCCGAAGCGGACTGCGCAGTCGAATGCGCCGCCGCCGCGGCGGATCAGGTGGCGGCGCATCGGGATGAAGGCCACCGACAGGCAGAGCACCACAAAGCAGACAGCCAGGACCTCGACAGCGCTGAGCATCTACGTGAGCTCCTCACTGTCGAGTCCCGGCTGCATCTACGTGTACCTCAGGGCCCTTAGTGTGCCGGGCTCGCGCCGACGGAGGCGTCGCCGAGGACCCGGAGTTGGGCTTCGGCGAAGCGGAGGTCGGCTTGGGCCTGGTCGCGGGCCGCGCTGTCGTCGCCTGCGGCGTCCTCGGCCGCGCGGGCCGTGGCCGCCAGGTCGCGGGCGGTCGCCAGGTCGATCTCGGACGGGAGCAGGACGCTCTCGGCCAGGACCGACACGTCGTCGCGCGCCACCGACAGGAAGCCGCCGGAGACGACGACCTCCTTGGTGCCGTCCTCCGTGCCGCGGATCGTCACCACGGAGGGGGCCAGGATGGACAGGATGGGCTGGTGGCCCGGCAGCACGCCGGTGTCGCCCTCGGTGGTGCGGGCCACGACCATGTCGGCCGTGCCCTGCCACACCTTGCGGTCGGCCGCCACCAAGGAGACGTTCAACCGGCGCGAGCCGGCATGCGACTCGCTCATGCCCGCTCCAGCTCCTTGGCCTTCTTCTCCAGGTCCTCGATGCCGCCGCACATGAAGAACGCCTGCTCCGGCACGTGGTCGTACTTGCCGTCGGCGATCGCGGTGAAGGCCGCGATGGTCTCGTCCAGCGGGACGAAGGAGCCGTCGATGCCGGTGAAGATCTTCGCCACGAAGGTGTTCTGCGACAGGAAGCGCTCGATGCGCCGTGCGCGCTGCACGGTGATCTTGTCTTCCTCGGAGAGCTCGTCGATGCCGAGGATCGCGATGATGTCCTGCAGGTCCTTGTACTTCTGCAGGATCGCCTTGATCCGGGTCGCGCACTCGTAGTGGGCCGCGGAGATGTACCGCGGGTCCAGGATGCGCGAGGTGGAGTCCAGCGGGTCCACCGCGGGGTAGATGCCCTTCTGGGTGATCGGACGGCTCAGCACCGTCGTCGCGTCCAGGTGGGTGAAGGTGGTGTGCGGGGCCGGGTCGGTGATGTCGTCCGCGGGGACGTAGATCGCCTGGACCGAGGTGATCGAGTGGCCCTTGGTCGAGGTGATGCGCTCCTGGAGCTGGCCCATCTCGTCGGCCAGGGTCGGCTGGTAGCCCACCGCGGAGGGCATGCGGCCGAGCAGCGTCGACACCTCGGAGCCGGCCTGGGTGAACCGGAAGATGTTGTCGATGAACAGCAGCACGTCCTGCTTCTGCACGTCGCGGAAGTACTCCGCCATCGTCAGGGCGGACAGGGCCACGCGCAGACGGGTGCCCGGGGGCTCGTCCATCTGGCCGTAGACCAGCGCGGTCTTCTCGATGACGCCGGTCTCGGTCATCTCCGCGATCAGGTCGTTGCCCTCACGCGTGCGCTCGCCGACGCCGGCGAACACCGACACGCCGCCGAAGTTCTCCGCGACGCGGTAGATCAGCTCCTGGATCAGCACCGTCTTGCCGACGCCGGCGCCGCCGAACAGGCCGATCTTGCCGCCGTTCACGTACGGCGTCAGCAGGTCGACGACCTTGATGCCGGTGGTGAACATCTCGGTCTTGGAGTCCAGCTGGTCGAAGGACGGCGCCTTGCGGTGGATGCCCCAGCGCGTCTCGGCGTGGAACTCCTCGCCCTCCTTGAGGTTCAGCACCTCGCCGGTCACGTCGAAGACGTGGCCCTTGGTGACGTCGCCCACCGGGACGGTGATCGGGCCGTCGGTGTTGATCACCTCGGCGCCGCGGACCAGGCCGTCGGTCGGCTTCAGCGCGATGGCGCGGACCATGCCGTCGCCGATGTGCTGGGCGACCTCGAGGGTCAGCCGGCGGGTCTCACCGAGGAACGGGTAGTCGATGGTGAGGGCGTTCTGCAGTTCGGGCATGCCGTCGACGGGGAACTCCACGTCGACGACCGGGCCGATGATGCGCGCGACGCGGCCGACGGCCTTCGTCGCGGTCTCTGTGGTCGCAGTCATTTCAGTCACTTCCCACATTCGCGTCGGCCAGCGCGTTGGCGCCGCCCACGATTTCGCTGATTTCCTGGGTGATGTCGGCCTGCCGGGCCGCGTTCGCCAGCCGGGTGAGGTTGTCGATCAGGTCCGAGGCGTTGTCGGTCGCGGACTTCATCGCGCGGCGCCGGGCCGCGTGCTCGGAGGCGGCCGACTGGAGCATGGCGTTGTAGACCCGCGCCCGCACGTACTGCGGCAGCAGCGCGTCCAGCACCCGCTCCGGGGACGGCTCGAACTCGTACAGCGGGAACACCCCGCCGGCCGGGGGCTCGGTGGTCTCCTCGTACTGCAGCGGCAGGATCCGCACCGTGGTCGGCTGCTGCGCCAGCATCGAGATGAACCGGGTCGAGACCAGGTGGATCTCGTCTATCCCGTCCTCGGCCAGGAACGCCGCGATCACCTCGTCGGCGACCGTGCGGGCGTCGGTGTACGCGGGGTTGTCGGAGAACCCGACCCACGAGCCGGCCATCGACCGCTCGCGGAAGGTGTTGTACGACACGCCCTTGCGGCCCACCACGTAGCGGACCGGCTCCTTGCCCTGCTCGCGCAGCAGCTGCATCAGCTGCTCGGCTTCCTTCAGGACGTTGGTGTTGTAGCCGCCGCAGAACCCGCGGTCGCTGGTGACCACCACGACGGCGGCCTTGGGCCGGATGCCGGCCTTCGGCTCGCGCTCGGTGGTCAGGGCGTGCGAGGCGTTGGAGCGCGAGGCGACCGCCGAGACGGCGCGCGTGATCTCCTCCGCGTACGGCGTGGAGGCGGCGACCTTCTGCTGCGCCTTCACGATGCGGGCGGTGGCGATCAGTTCCTGGGCCCGGGTGATCTGCTTGGTCGCCTTCACCGAGGCGATCCGGCGCCGGTATACCCGGAGCTGGCCTGCCATGTCAGTTCACCCCTTCCCGAATCCGGTCGTGCACGAAGTTCTCGGTCACGATCAGGAGGCCTTGTGCTTGGTGATCGTGGCCTGGCCGACGTTGTCCGCGTCCATCGCCTCGGCCTTGCCCTGGTCGGCCAGCAGCGTGCCGTCGCCGAGCTCGAAACCGCGCTTGAACTGCGCGACCCCGTCCTTGAACGCCGTCACGGTGTCGTCGGAGAGCTGACCGGTCTCGCGAATGCTGGCCAGCACACCGGCGTGGTCAGTCTTCAGGAAGGAGATGAACTCCTTCTCAAAGCGGCGCACATCAGCCACCGGCACATCATCGATCGAACCCGAGGTACCGATCCAGATCGAAGCCACCTGCTCCTCCACCGGATACGGCTCATACTGGCCCTGCTTCAAAAGCTCGACCATGCGCTGACCGCGGGACAGCTGCGCCTTGGAGGCATCGTCCAGGTCCGAGGCGAAGGCCGCGAACGCCTCCAGGTCGCGGAACTGCGCCAGGTCCACACGCAGCGAACCGGACACCGAACGCATCGCCCGCACCTGCGCCGAACCACCGACACGGGACACCGAGGTACCCACGTTGATCGCCGGACGCACACCGGAGTTGAACAGGTCGGTCTCGAAGAAGCACTGACCGTCGGTGATGGAGATGACGTTGGTCGGGATGAACGCCGAGATGTCGTTCGCCTTGGTCTCAATCACCGGCAGACCGGTCATGGAGCCCGCGCCCATCTCGTCGGACAGCTTCGCGCAACGCTCCAACAGACGCGAATGCAAGTAGAAGACGTCGCCGGGGTAGGCCTCGCGCCCCGGCGGGCGGCGCAGCAGCAGCGACATCGACCGGTAGGCCTCGGCCTGCTTGGTCAGGTCGTCGAAGACGATCAGGACGTGCTTACCGTCGTACATCCAGTGCTGGCCGATGGCCGAACCGGTGTACGGCGCCAGGTACTTGAAGCCCGCCGGGTCCGAGGCCGGGGAGGCCACAATCGTCGTGTACTCCATCGCGCCGGCCTCCTCCAGCGCGCCCTTGACGGCCGCGATGGTGGAGCCCTTCTGGCCGATGGCCACATAGATGCAGCGGACCTGCTTCTTGGGGTCGCCCGACGCCCAGTTCTGCTTCTGGTTGATGATCGTGTCCACGGCCACCGCGGTCTTACCGGTCTGCCGGTCGCCGATGATCAGCTGACGCTGGCCCCGGCCGATCGGGGTCATCGAGTCGATGGCCTTGATACCGGTCTGCAGCGGCTCCTTGACCGACTGGCGCGCCATGACACCCGGGGCCTGCAGCTCCAGGATGCGGGTGCCCTCGGCCTCGATCGGACCCAGGCCGTCGATCGGCTCACCCAGCGGGTTCACCACCCGGCCCATGAACTTGTCACCGACCGGGGTGGACAGGATCTCGCCGGTACGGGCGACCCGCTGCCCCTCCTCGATGCCTTCGTAGTCGCCCAGGACCACGACGCCGATCTCGCGGACGTCCAGGTTCAGGGCGATGCCCAGGGTGCCGTCCTCGAACTTCAGCAGCTCGTTGGTCATGGCCGAGGGCAGGCCCTCGACCTTGGCGATGCCGTCACCGATCTCGGTCACCGAGCCGACTTCGTCCTTAGACGCCTCGGGCGCCTTGTAGGAGTCGACAAAGCGCTCCAACGCGTCCCGGATCTCCTCCGGACGGATCGTGAGCTCCGTCATGAGTATTCCTGCTCTCCTAGATTCATCCGGGCCGGGCAACGGCGGGCCCGGCACCGTGTGCCGGAGTTCCGCCCGCCGCCACCACCCGCAGGTCGTTTCGTGTGGGTACTGCTCTGTGTCTTCTTGTACGACGCTAAGCCTTGACGCCGAGCGCCGCCGGGTCGGCTCGCGCTCAGCCGGCCAGCTGCCGCTGGGCCCGGGCCAGCCGGGTCGCCACGGTGCCGTCGACGACCTCGTCGCCGATCCGCACCGACAGCCCGCCGAGCACCTCGGGGTCCAGATCCACGTTCAGGTGGACCTGCTTCCCGTACATGCGCTTGAGCACCGCCGCGAGGCGGTCGCGCTGCTGCTCGGTCAACGGGACCGCGGCGGTCACGTAGGCGATCAGCCGCTCGCGGCGCGCGGCCGCCTCCTTGCCGATCTCGGTCAGGCCGGCGCTGATCGACCGGCCGCGCGGGTGCGCCACCAGCCGGCCCACCAGGCGGTAGGTGGTCGGGTCCACCTTGCCGGACAGCAGCCCGTCCATCAGCGCGACCCGCTTGTCCGCCGGCACCCGGCCGTCGGCCAGGGCCAGCGCCAGGTCGCCGTTGGAGTCCAGCAGCCGGCCCAGGCGGAACAGCTCGTCCTCGACGTCGTCCAGCTTGCCGTCCCGCTCGGCGACCGCCAGGTCGGCACGGACCGCGAGGTCCGCGACCGCGTCGGCCAGGTCGCGCGGGGCGCTCCAGCGGGACCGCACCAGACCCGCCACCAGGGCGGCGGCGTCGGCGCTGATCTTGCCGGCGAGCAGCGAGGTCACGATGTCCGCGCGCAGCGCCGCCGGCCGGGCCGGGTCGGTGAGCATGCGGCGCAGCGAGGCGTCCCTGCCGAAGGCCACCGCCACGGCCGACAGGTCGTCGGCCAGGCCGGTGCCGTCAGCGCCGGGCGCGCCGGTCAGCGCGTCCAGCCGATCGGCCCCGGCCGCGAGCGCGCCGCGGCTGGCGCCCTGCATCAGGCACCCGCCTTCGCGGTGGCCGCTGTGCTCGATCCAGAAGCCGTGTCGGCCTTGGCTTCCAGCTCGGCCAGGAACCGGTCGACGGTGCCGCGCTGACGGGCCTCGTCCTCCAGCGACTCGCCGACGATCTTGCTCGCCAGCTGGATGGCCAGCGTGCCCAGGTCGCCCTTGAGCGCGGCGCGGGTCGCGGCGGCGTCGGCGTCGAGCTGGGCCCGGCCGCCGGCCACCAGGTTGTCGCGCTGCTCGGTACCGTCGGCCCGCATCTGCGCCACGATCTCAGCACCCTGTTCCCGGGCGTGCTGGGTGATCTTGGCGGCCTCGTGGCGCGCCTCGGTGAGGTTGCGCTGGTACTCCTCCTGCAGCGCGGCGGCGGCCGCCTGGGCCTCCTCGGCCCGCTGCATTCCGCCCTCGATCGCGTCGGTGCGCTCGTCGAGGGTCTTCTTGATGCTCGGAAGAAGCTTCTTCCAGAAGATCACGAAGATGATCAGGAACGCGATCGTGCCGACGACGAGTTCGTCGCCCTGCGGGACGATCGGGCTCTCAGCCAGGACAACTCCTGGTGCCATGGTCTTCCACCTTCCCTAGGTCCGAAGTGGCTCGGGATGGCTCTTTACTTCAGGACGAACGGCGCGATGAAACCGAGCAGCGCGAGCGCCTCGGTCAGCGCGAAACCGATGAACATGTTGGTGCGGATCATGCCCGCGGCCTCGGGCTGGCGGGCCATGGCCTGCACACCGTTGCCGAAGATCAGGCCGACGCCGATGCCGGGGCCGATGGCCGACAGACCATACCCGAGGAAGCCCAGGCCCTTGATGGTGGTGGTCGAGTCCGCCAGGGTGGTCAGAGCAGCGCTCATGTCTCTCGTTTTCCTTCTGGTTGGCCGGCGGGCGTCGTGCCAACCGGTCGCTTATAGGTCATGCGGGATCTTGAGTTGTGGTGGTGCCCGCGCTCCCCAGGGAACAAGGAAGCGCCCGTCTTCGTCAGTACCTGTGTGGTACTAGTGCGCTTCCTCGAGTGCGCCGGCGAGGTAGCTCGCGGTCAGCATCACGAAGATGTAAGCCTGAAGGGCCTGGATGAACAGCTCGAAGCCGGTCATCACGATCGCCATGGTGAAGCTCGCCCCGGAGAAGACGATCCCCTTGACGCTGAACATGTACCAGGCGCCGATCGAGAACGTCGCGACCAGCAGGTGGCCGGCGAACATGTTCGCGAAGAGCCGGATCGCCAGGGTGAACGGCCGGATGAAGATGTTCGACAGCAGCTCGATCGGGGTCAGGATGAACAGGATGCCCAGCGGCACGCCGCTCGGGACGCCCAGCACCCGGAAGTAGCCCAGGCCGTGCCGCTTGAACCCGGCGTACATGTAGGTCAGCCAGACCATCACGGCCAGCGCCGCCGGGAAGGCGATGCGCGAGGAGACCGGGAACTGGATGCCCGGGACGAACGACATGACGTTCATCAGCCAGACGAAGAAGAACAGCGAGAACAGCAAGGGCACGTACTTGTCGCCCTGCTTGCCCATCGAGTCGCGCGCCATGCGGTCGCGGACGAACAGGTAGGCCACCTCGCCGATGTTCTGGACGCCGCGCGGCACCATCTTCGGCTTGTTGAACGCCACCCAGAAGAACGACACCACCAGCACCGTGATGAGCACGGCGAGCACGACCGGCTTGGTGACGCCCCAGCCGGCGATGTGGAACCACGGCCGGTTGGAGAAGTCGAAGATCGAGGACGTCGGGGCGACGTGGTCGAAGCCACAGCCGTTGCTCCCGAACAGGTGACAGGAACCGCTGCTGTCCGTGCTCAGCGCGCCGACACCGGCGGCAAGGCTAAGGCTCATCGTGTGTATCCAGACTGGCTCATCGTGACGGCAACCTTCAGGTGTCGGCGCGTCCGGGTCGCCCCCGGGCGCGCGATCGGCACTGGATGTGTCGTGGCTATCGGTCGTGCGGGTCGTTCTGGTCCTGCGGGCCGTGCGTGCGTTCGTCCTCGGTGTCGACCGTGTCGGCCAGGGCGCGACGCTTGCGGATCAGCGCCTCGCGTTCCTGTCTCTCCAGGACCGCCACCTGCCGGAATGTGAGGTACAGACCCGCGGCGAGTCCGAAGATCACCCCGATCGGTGCGAACACGTTGGAGGTGCCGGCCCACTTGTCGATCAGCCAGCCGAGGCCGCCGTAGAGGACCATGCCCCCCAGCAGATAGCCCGTGATCGCTTGCGGATCGACCTTCTTCTCGGGCTTCCCGGTGGGGGTTTTCGTCTTGTGTGTACTGCTCATGCTGCTCATGCCGCCTCGGACGATAGCAGGAGAGATGACCTTCCCTGAAACCCAGCTGAGAAGGCGTGAGCGGCACGCTGGAATGCGTTAGGAACTCGTTATCGGACCCGGTTCGGGTCCGGACAGAGTGCAGGCGAGGCCTTTGGTGCGGCTCGCGACACAGCCCTGTTCGATTCCGAACCGTGGGCAGGATAGGTGTCAGCTCCGGCCGAGTACACAGCCCGGTTCCGGACGGAGGCAGGATAGGTGTCAGCTCCGGCCGAAAACGCAGCCCGGTTCCGGACGTGAGCAGGATAGGTGTCAGCTCCGGCCGATGGGCCGGTTTATGGGCGGTCATTGTGCTTACCGGCCGCCGACAGGCGACGGTTCGGACTCGGCGGTGCTCTCGGGGCGCTTGGGCGCCGCGGGCTTCAGCGAGTCCGGGATCGCGGACGGGTCCGCGTAGAAGATCTTCGTCTTCAGCACCGCGCGGGTCTCGGCGGCCAGCCACACCAGGGTCAGGCCCAGCATGGTGAACCCGAAGGACCGGAAGTGGAACAGCGTGGTGTGCTTGAACGCGATCATCAGCACGGCCAGGAAGACGACCTTGCCGAGGTAGGTGAGCATCGCGTACCCGAGCAGCATCTCCGGCTGCTTCTGGGCGACCCTGCTGATGACGATGATCGTCACCGAGAAGAAGGCCAGCACGATCACGCTGCCGAGCAGCGCTCCGATCAGACCCTTGCCGCCGACCAGCACGGTGCAGAGCACGACGGCGATCGCGCCGGCGACAGCGGTCGGTACCGCTGCTCCGCGCAACAATCGGGCGTCAATGGCCTGCATGGCTTCCCTCAAGAAGTCTTGTAGGTCGCGCGCTGCCGGGGTCCGGCACCGCGTCGTGTCGGTTTCAGGTTACGGGGGCGGTTCGGTCTTCTCACAACCCCTCATCCCCTTGTTCGTGAAAGCTATCACAAGCTCGCGTTCTACGCACGAACCGGTTTTCGGTGCGGCCTCGACCTGTGTTTTTCCGGTCCGGCTCCGTCAGAGTGCGTACTTCTTCAGCTGGGAGAACGTATGCCGGGTGGACACGCCGCGAACGCCAGGTGTGATCAACGTGACAGAGTGCGGTGCTGGTTCCCGTTCTCGGACGACGTCGCTATGGCCGGAATGCTCGGGCCGGCCTCGGTCGCCGGGCCCTGCGAGGCGATGCCCTCGACGGCGGCGTTGACCGTGGCGTTGACCGTGCCGTTCACGATGGTGTTCGGGGTGGTGTTCGGGGTGGTGTTCGGGGTGGCGTTCGCGGTGGCGCTGCCAGCCTGCCCGGCCGCCGCCGCGCCGTTACCGCCCGCACGCGCGCGGTGCCGCGCCGTGGGCGAGGACCCGACTCGCAGGGCCTTGCTCCGCAGCCGCTCGCGGTGGTCGCCGAGCCGCGGCCCCAGCAGCATCACCAGCCCCACCAGCGTCATGCCTATGGCGACGTAGACCACCGGCTGCCGGGACGGCGTGACCGCGAACAGCACGGTCACGAAGGCCACCAGCGCCGACCAGAAGTACATGATGAGCACGGCGCGGCGCTTGGAGTGGCCGATCTGCAGCATCCGGTGGTGCAGGTGGCCCTTGTCCGCGGCCAGCGGCGACATCCCGGCCTTGGTGCGCCGCACCACCGCCATCACCATGTCGGCGATCGGCAGCAGGGTCACCGAGATCGGCATGATCAGCGGCAGGTAGGCCGGGACCAGCTTGTGCACCGAGCTGGTCTGGTTGACCGTGTGGCCGATCTGCTCGCCGAGCTGGTAGGGGTCGATACCGCCCATGACGGTGATCGAGGTGGCGGCCAGCAGCATGCCCAGCAGCATCGAGCCGGTATCGCCCATGAACATCCGGGCCGGGTGCCAGTTGTGGGCCAGGAAGCCCAGGCAGATCCCGACCGTGACGATCGCGATCAACGCCGGGGCGGTGGCGCCGGTGAGCTTGTAGCTGATGGCCAGCCGGTAGCAGTAGGCGAACGAGGCCAGGCCCGCGATGCAGGTGATGCCGGCGGCCAGGCCGTCCAGGCCGTCGACGAAGTTCACCGCGTTCATCAGCGCCAGCACCAGGAACACCGACAGCACGATGGACAGCGTCGGGTCCACCGCCACGATGCCGATGCCCGGGATCACCAGCCAGCTGATCTGGATGCCCTTCACCACCATCACCGAGGCGGCGAAGATCTGGCCGACGAACTTGACCAGCGGGCCCAGCTCGAACTTGTCGTCCACCATGCCCAGCACCACCACCAGGAACGCACCCCACAGCAGGGCCTGGATGGTGTTGGACTCGCCGTAGACGTCGCGCTTGAGCATCGGGAAGTGCTCGGCCACGGTCAACGCCGCGGCCAGCCCGATGAACATCGCCAGACCGCCCACACGCGGCTTGGGGGTCTCGTGCACGTCCCGCTCGCGGATCACCGGGACCAGCCCCAGCCGGATGGCCAACGACCGAATCGGGCCGCCGAGGAGGAGGGTCACCGCCAATGCCACCGTCATGGCAAGCAGGCACTCCGCCACGAGGATCCTCTCCGCTTCTCTCTGTACTGCTGGCCGGACAAGGACAGTCTGGGGCAGGAGGCCGTCGCCCCGTGATGGGTGTGAGCAGTGTTGCGAGACAACCCTACGCCGACTACCGGCAGGCGGTGCGTCACAACTGTGGAACAGGAAGGGTCATCCGCAGAACTTCCTTTCCGCCGCGAACGGATCGGCCGGGACGACCAGGGAAGTCCGGGCCGGCGAGCCGGTGAGGTTGCTCCAGAAGCGGCCGAGGGTCATGGGCTGTCTGGTCGAATCCAGCAGCTCCTTCAAACCGCCGCAGCTCATCGCATGCCGCGCGGCACTGACCTGTTCGGGGGTCACCCCGCCGACCACCGTCTTGTGCTCCACGACCGCCGGATCGCCGTAGTCGGCGAGGATCCAGGCCCACGGCAGCTCCTTCTCGTGACCGGGCCGGCCGGGGGCGGTGACCGTCAGGTGCGCGCCGAGCGGGTTCGCCAGCCCGAGCGTGTCGACGACCTCGTCCCGCAGCGGCGTCTCGGCGCCGGCCGCGCCGAGCCGCCCGGCTGCCACGGCGAAGGAGAACGGGAGGTCCGGATTGAGCGGGATGTCCACGCCGCCCTCGGACGTGAGGACCCGGTCGCCCTGCGCGGTCCACGACGCGATCGACTCGCCGATGCCCAGTTCCTTGGCGGTGTACGCCGCCGAGGTGTCGGGATTGGGCCGTCCGGTCCACTGCTGGTAGCCGAGGCGTTCGTCCTCGGAGATGGCGTGCTTCTGGTCGTAGAACTGGACGGAATAGGTGGAGCCGCAGTAGGCGGCCCAGACCGCGGTCGCCGTGACGGCGGGGACCAGGACCGCGTTCACGGGGACCAGCAGCACAGGCAGGACGAGGAGGAAGACGACGGGGAGGACCATGCGCGCATGCATGAAGTCGCCGCCGACCTTGATGACATAAAGACCGAGCAGCAGACCGGCGATCACCGGCGTCGCCAGCAGGATTGTGGTGGTGCGGGTCTTCAGCGCGCTCTTCTTCATGAGATGAGCAGTGGCGGCTATCAGCAGGATCGCTAACGGAATCCACAGGAAGTAGCCCTCTAGCGTTTCCTCGACATAGCGCCAGCCACGGTTCCACTGCGAGCCACTGGCGGACTTCGCCAGCGCCGGGAGCGGGACGAGTTCGCCGTAATAGCCCGCACGCAAGATCTCGGCGATCAGCGGCAGGGCTTGCGCCGTAACGAAAAGCAGGAGGGTACGGCGCTTGCCAGGCCGGATGAGGAACCACGCCGCGACGCCGAAGACGGCTTCCATGAGCGCGAATTCGGGGCGCACCAGTGGCGCCAGGCCTATCAGAAACGCCACGGCGCACTGACGCTTCGCGTCGGGCGCCTCCGCGCACCAGACGACCAGCACCAGCCAGCACAGGCCCAGCCACAGGATTTCGAGGCCGGTCTCCAGCCCGGAAGTCGCATAGTCCCAGAACGGCGAGACGCCGAGGAGCACCAACGCACCGGCCGGCACAAGCAGCTGCCGCGACTTCCCACTGAGGCGCGCATGGAAGCGCGCGGTGGCGAGCAGCGCCGCGAACACTCCCCCGACGGCACACAGCAGGCCGGTGTAGACGGCGACCCGCGCAACATCGACGCCGCTGAGTCCGCCGCCGACGGTGAGCAGGACGGTCCAGAGCGTCGAGGTGTCGGTCTCGGCCCGCTCGTAGGGCGAGTAGAGAGGACCGTTGCCGGCGAGGATCTGGCGCACGGTGCGGACCGCGATCATGCCATCGTCGGCGATCCAGCGCCGCTGATAGCCCAGGGCCGCATAGGCGAGGGTGGTCGCGGCGATCAGGACGAGCGTGACGGGATGGTGGCGGCGGAGGGCGCCGACCGCGCGGAGCGGGTTGACGGTGTCGCGGAGGGGGCGGCGCTGGTGGGGGATGTGGATGGTGGGCTGC
>NZ_JAACYW010000314.1 GCF_015356825.1 Catenulispora rubra
CGGTGGGGTGGTGTGCGCGCTGTGCCGGGCGGGGTCGGGGCACAGTGGCGGGGCCTGCACCGTCGTGATCCGCTGTGGTAGAACGAATCAGAACTCGGACACAAGCGGGGGACGATGAACAAGGCAGCGGTGCTGGCCCAGCTGAAGCAGGCCGGATCGGACTCCCGCCACCGGGACCGCGTCTGTGCCGAGGTGGCCTCGGCCCTGGTCGCCGTCGGTGTCGAACCCGATTTCGACGTCACCACCGGCGACTTCGCCGACGACGCGGCGCTCATCTGTGCCGACCGCTACTGGCAGCTGCGCCTGATCGACCAGCCCGGCATCGCCACGGCCGCGCGGTGTGCCCGCTGGCTGGAGAACCACGTCGCCGCGCCGGTGCGCCACCAGATCGAACACCGCTGGGCCCTGGGCAACGGCTTCGTCACCCGCAGCAGCGTCGAATCCCCCGCCGAACTCGCCGAAGCCACCGCGGCGCTGCTCGCGGCCCCTGCCACCAGCGAAACCGTCGCCCTGTTCGCGGCGCTCTACCACGCCGGCAAACTGCGGGCCAACCGTGCCTTCGACGCGCTGCGCATGTTCCTGGACGCCTCGCCGCTGCTGGAAGCCGCCGGCGCGCGCCGGGAGGATCCGGCGGTGACGGCGCTGCGGTCGCTGGCGGCATTCGGCAGCCGTGCCATGACCACCGATTACGCGATCAGGCTTCTGGATGTGGCGTGGCGGGCCCCGGACCGGACGCGTGAAGTGGTGGACGTGTGTGTGCAGGGCATATCGGATGCTGTGCCGTTCGACGGTCAGGGCGTGTTGTTGACCGAACGTGCGTCCGAGGCCGTCGCGGCCTATCAGGCGGGCGCCGACCACATCTTCCGCTACCGCCTGGCCTGCGGGCTGCACCTGTGCCATCGCCCCGATGAGGCGCTGGTCGCCATCGACGAGGCTTTGAACCTGCTGCCGGCGATCGGTGGCCGGGTCAGCCACGAGCTGCTCCAGCAGCAGTACCTGACCAAGCGCGAAGCCATTTTGGAGGGCCGGCTGCGTGCGCAGTGGTCGGCCGAGCAACGCGGCCGCTGGGAGGCGCAGGAGCGGGCGAACGCGGCGATCCAGAGCACTTTGCAGTCCTCGACGGTGCGGGCGGTGGAACTGGTCGCGATCTTCACCGCGGCCATCGCTTTCGCTGTCGGTTCGTTGCAGGTCACCCTCAACGGCAACCTGCATCTGCGGGACCGGATCTGGCTGGTCGTCGCGCTCGGTGTCGGCCTTGCGGTGTTCGCGTTGCTGACCATCGGCGGGACGTGGTATCTCACGAGCCGGCCGTCTGGTTCGTCACACACCGGCCCCTCACGCCGCGCTCACGGCCCTGATGTGGGCGCGTAGCCGACGAGAATCCGCAAAGGGTGGCGCGGCTGTAGCGCTTTGGCGGGTATGACGATGCAAAATAGTTGCATGGGTACCAAGACCACTGTCGCATCCGTGTTCAGGCCCCTGTTGAGCGTCGTGTTCGGGTCGGCGCCGCCGCCGGTGCGGTTCGAGTTCTGGGACGGCAGTTCGTTGGCTCCGCGTGATGGGCGCGTTGTCGGTTCTGTCCTGGTGCGGTCGAAGGACGCGCTGGGTCATCTGGTGTGGGCGCCGGGTGAGCTGGGGTTGGTGCGGGCTTTCGTGTCCGGGGCGTTGGATTTCACCGGGGATCTGTTCACGGTGCTGCGCTCCTTGCAGCAGTCGGCGCCGCACGATGCGGCCCTGGGTGCTCAGGCGGCGGCCAAGGCGCTGGGTGTGGCGGCGCGGGCGGGCGCGTTGCGGTCCCGGCCGGAGCCGCCGGAGCAGGAGGCGCATCCGCAGGGCCGACTGCACAGCAAACGCCGTGACTCCGAGGCGATCACGCACCACTACGACGTCGGCAACGAGTTCTACGAGCTGGTGCTCGGGGAGTCGATGACGTACTCCTGCGCGCGGTTCGTCTCCCCAACCGATGACGGCCGCCAGGGCCCGGACGCCTCGATGGCGCTGGTCGACGCGCAGGCCGCCAAGCACGACCTGATCTGCCGCAAGCTGGGCCTGGACCGGGGCCCGGGCATGCGGCTGCTGGACGTGGGCTGCGGCTGGGGTTCGATGGCGATCCACGCCGCCACGCACTACGACGCCCGCGTCGTCGGCATCACCATCAGCTCCGCCCAAGCCGACCTGGCGCGCAAGCGCGTCGCCGCGGCCGGGGTCAGCGACCAGGTGGAGATCCGGCTGCAGGACTACCGCGACCTCGGCGGCGAGCAGTTCGACGCCGTCTCCTCCATCGGCATGTTCGAACACGTCGGCGGCGAGCGCACCGCGCAGTACTTCGACACGCTGCGCTCCCTGCTGGGCCCGGGCGGGCGGCTGCTGAACCACGCGATCTCCAGCCCCGGCGGCTCCCGGATCAGCGGCCGCAGCTTCATCGGCCGCTACGTCTTCCCCGACGGGGAACTGCTGGACGCCGGCGTCACCGCCGCGGCGATGCAGCAGGCCGGGTTCGAGCTGCGCGACGTGGAGGCGCTGCGCGAGCACTACGCGCTGACGCTGCGGGCGTGGGTGGCGAACCTGCAGGAGAGCTGGGACCGGGCCGTGGACCTGGTCGGCGTCGGACGGGCCCGGGTGTGGCTGCTGTACATGACCGGCTCGGCGCTGGGTTTCGAGGACGGCGGCATCGGGATCCACCAGGTGCTCGGCGTGGTCCCGGACGACACCGGGGCGGCGCGGATGCCGGCGTCGCGGCGCGGCTGGATGTGACCGGCACGCCGCCGGTCACATCCGGTGACTACAGTGGCGTGCCATGACGGACCCGACGGACACGGACCTGGCGGGCATCGCGCAGGGGATCATCGACGCGAACGTGTACGTGACCATCGCCTGCGTCGACGAACACGGCTCCCCCTGGGCGAGCCCGGTGTTCTACGCCACCGGCGACGCCGTCGACTTCTACTGGATGTCCTCCCCGCTCACCCGCCACTCCCAGGCGCTGGCCGTCCGGCCGGAGGTCAGCCTGCTGATCTTCGACTCGACGGCCGCGCCGGCGACCGGCGACGCCCTCGTCATGACCGCGCAGGCGGCGCAGATCGCGGACGAGGACACCGAGGCGCTGGCGCGCGCCTTGGCCGTCTACCCCGGGCCCGCTGGGCGCGGCGGGCGGCCGGTGCGCCTGGAGCAGGTCAGCGGGGCCTCGCCGTATCGGATGTATCGGGCCACGGCGCGGGAGTGGTTCGTGCAGTGCCCGTGGGGCGACGGGGGCTGTGTGGCGCACGGGTGGAAGTACGACCACCGGATCGCCGTGGACCTGGCCGCACCGTGACGCGATGCTCGTGACATAGCTAAGGAAATACTTGAGGGAGCCCGCGCCCGCGTGGCTCCCTCAAGTCGTCATGCCCCGATCACTCAGCCGGCGGCGTGTCGCCGGGCTGGATGTGCGGGATCGCATCGGTCGGCTCCACGCCCATCTTGCCGGAGCGGAAGTCCAGCAGCGCCTGCCGGATCTCGTCCTCGGTGTTCATCACGAACGGGCCGTAGTGCACCACCGGCTCGCGGATCGGCTCGCCGCCCAGGACGATCACGTCCATGGTCGGGTGGCGGGAGTCCTGCTGCTGGTCGGCGGCGATGACGACGGAGTCGCCGGGGCCGAACACGGCGGCCTGCGCGGAGTGCACGGGGCGGTCCTCGGCGCCGACGGTGCCGCGGCCGTTGAGGACGTACACCAGGGCGTTGAAGTCCTTGCGCCACGGCAGCTCCACGCGCGCGCCGGGGG
Organism: Catenulispora rubra; assembly: GCF_015356825.1. Classification (GTDB taxonomy): domain Bacteria; phylum Actinomycetota; class Actinomycetes; order Streptomycetales; family Catenulisporaceae; genus Catenulispora; species Catenulispora rubra. Next base: position 3,764 of record NZ_JAACYW010000314.1, read on the forward strand.
TGATGGACAGGTGCGCCAGGGTGATCGGGGTGTGGGTGACGCCGGGGCCCTCGACGCCCTCGATGCCGCCGGCGATGACGCGGACCAGCGCGCCGCCGTCCTGGGAGGAGGCCAGGCCCACCTGGCCGCTGCGGATGTCCTGGTAGCGCGGCGGCGACCACTTCTTGGCCGCGGGCAGGTTCACCCACAGCTGGATGCCGTGGAACCAGCCGCCGGACTGCACCAGCTTCTCCGGCGGGGTCTCGATGTGCAGCAGGCCCGAGCCGGCGGTCATCCACTGGGTGTCGCCGTCGGTGATGACGCCGCCGCCGCCGTGGCTGTCCTGGTGGATGAACGTGCCGTCGATGATGTAGGTGACGGTCTCGAAGCCCCGGTGCGGATGCCACGGCGTGCCCTTCGGCTCCCCGGCGGCGTACTCCACCTCGCCCATCTGGTCCATCATGATGAACGGGTCCAGGTACTCGGTGCGGATGCCGGCGAACGCCCGGTTCACCGGGAAGCCCTCGCCCTCGAAGCCGCTGGGGGCGGTCGCCACCGCCAGCACGGGGCGCGGCACGGCGTCGATGGCGGGGGCGGCGATGCGGGGCAGCGCCAGCGGGTTCTCTACGGTCACAGCAGGCACGGCAGCCTCCAGGGTTTCGGTCGGGGCGGAGTCGCGGTCACTGGTCTCCAACGTAGTTGAATGTTAAATATTCCAGCTACGCGGAGCACGCGCCCTACCTGCGAAAGCCTAGCCGGGAGGGGGCGGAGCGCATGTCGCCCGGGCCCTCGTCCTCGGCGGCCTCGGCGCGCGCCGGGCGGACAGCCCGGTGAGGAAACGGCTGTGACCCGACACCCCGAACCCCCTGCCTTCCAGACACCTTCCAGACAAAGCGGAAACGTCGAAAAGCAGGAATTCAGGACAGGAAATTGTCCACGCGAACACCCAGGCCCTCGGCCGTGGCCTCCCGTACCAGGTGAGAGGCCACGGCCAGCGCTGAGCTGCCGCCAGGCCGGTTCAGCGCCGGACCGGATCAGCGCCGCTTACGGCGCGCGCTGCGGGAAAGTCGCGTGCGTCAGTGAACTGCCGGCGCCTAGCATGCGCGGGTGGATCTTTCCCATCTGGGCGTGCCGACGGGGCCGATGACGCGCATCCACGGAGGGTTCGCCAACCGGATGTACCGTCTCGACACCGAGCGGGGGTCGTTCGCGGTGAAGGAGCTGAATCTCGTCGATCGCCGCTGGGCCTATCGGGTCGAGGATGTGTTCAGGTTCGAGCGGGCGGCGTTCGAGGCAGGGATCCCGATGCCGGAGCCGGTCTCGGCCAGCCACGACACGCTCGTCCACCAGTGGGTCGAGGGTGAGACGGTCCCGGAAGCACCGGTGGCGGCGGAGTACGCGTTCGAGGTCGGGGAGATCCTGGCACGCATCCACGCGCTCGACGTCGCGTGGACAGACGCGCCGTCCGAGGAACCTACGTCACGGGACTGGCCCGAGTTGGCCGCGCGGGCGGTGGCGACCGGGCAGCCGTGGGCCGACGAACTCGCCTCGCGGGTCGAGACGTTCCTGGCGATCGCCGACTTCGTCGACACCTGCGAACGGCCGGGCCCCGTGGTGCTGACGCACAGGGACATCCAGCCGTGGAACCTGCTCGCACGGCGGGGACGGCCGGTGGTGCTCGACTGGGAGCTGTCGGGGATGCTCGACCTGTCCGGCGAGCTCGGCTCGACCGCGCTGAGCCTGGCTAAGGGGCCTGGTTTTGAGGGCATCGAGCGTGACATCTTCCGGACGGTCCTCGACGGCTACGTCGCGGGGGGCGGGGCGCTGCCGGCGGCAGGTCCGAGCTGGTTCGTGTACATCGTCGGCGGCTGGCTGGGGCACACGCGGTGGAACATCCTGCGATGCCTCGCCGGGGTCGAGGCAGGTACCGGCCCTGGCCTCGCGCTGTCGCACGAGTCGGTGCGGAACGGCCTGCGCGGCCTGCCTGATCTGTTCGGGCGGCTACCGGAGCTTCAGGCACTACTGATGTGAGGGAGTGACGCGGTGACGAATCACGATCAGGCGGCCGCCCTCCGACCGTCAACGCTGGCCTGGGTACAGCGGCACCTGCAGGCCGGCGAGCAGATCATCGGATGCGAGGCGCTGCGCGGCGGGATCACCGCCGAAATGCGAAAACTGACCATCGGCGCGCGGGACGGAAACACCCGTGAGCTGGTGCTGCGATCCTACGTCGACCCGTACTACGTCGAGCGCGCGCAGGACTCGCTGATCAGGGAAGCCGAGGCGCTGACAGCGCTTGCCGGGTCCGAGGTGACGGCTCCCAGGCTCGTCGCTGTGGATTCGAGCGCCGAGCATCCCTCGCTGCTCATGACCCATCTGCCGGGGCGGACTGTGCTCGACGACGACGGAGTACAGACGCGCGTGCCTCTGCTGGCGCGGCAGTTGGTGGCGATCCACGCGGTACGGCCCGCCGAACGGCCGCGGAAGTACGTGGCGCTGACCACCGCCGAAAGCGTCGTGACCCCGAAGGGAGCCGACGCGGCGGCATGGGCTGCGGCCAAAGATGTGATCCGCAAGCCCACGCCGCCCTATGAGGGGCGATTCCTGCACCGCGACTTCCAACCCGGCAACGTGCTGTTCGACGAGCCGCCCCCAGAGGAGGCAACCACACGGATCACGGGGGTTGTTGACTGGGCTACGACCTCCTGGGGTCCGGCAGACCTCGATGTGGCGCACTGCTCAGCAAATCTGGCGCTCCTGCACGGCCCCGAATGGGGTCTGCGATTCGCCGAAGCATACGAGCAGGCTGGCGGGGCGCTCGCCGCAACCGCGAGCGAGCGGCTGTACTGGATGGTGCGGGACCCGCTGGCGCTCTCAGAAGAACTGAGCGTGGTGTCACAGCCATGGCGCGAGGCCGGCAGGACAGACCTGACCACACGAGCCGTAGAGCAGCGACTGAACGCCTACGTCACCGCCCTGATAGACGCCCTGGGCTGAGCCAACAATCCTGTTGTATAAATCAGCATTTTATGGCCTCTTTCAGAGACAGATACGGTCGGAATCATGCAGCGGAAACACCAGACGGCCGAAGAACTCCTCGCCGCCCTGCGCGCCGGCGAAGTGACCTCGACCGAACTCACCGACGACGCGATCGCCCGCATCGAGCAGGACGACAAAGCGATCAACGCGATCTGCGTACCGGACTTCGACCGCGCACGCGCCGCCGCCCACGACGCCGACCAGGCACGCGCTCGTGGCGAAGACCGGCCGCTGCTCGGGATTCCGGTGACCGTCAAGGAGTCCTACAACATGGCCGGACTGCCCACGACCTGGGGCATGCCGCAGCACCGGGACTTCGTCCCGGTCGAGGACGCGCTGCAGGTATCGCGGCTCAAGGCCGCAGGCGCCGTGGTGCTCGGCAAGACCAATGTGCCGCTGGGGCTACAGGACATCCAAAGCTTCAACGACATCTACGGCACCACCAACAACCCCTGGGATCACGCTCGCACGTCAGGCGGATCCTCCGGCGGATCGGCCGCAGCCCTGGCCTCCGGATTCGGCGCACTGTCCATCGGCTCCGACCTCGCCGGATCGCTGCGCACCCCCGCACACTTCTGCGGCGTCTACGCACACAAGCCGACGCTCGGGCTCGCGACGTACCGCGGCATGACCCCGCCTCCCGCACCGGCACTGCCGGGCGAACCCGACCTCGCCGTCGTCGGACCCATGGCTCGAACCGCGCGCGACCTCACTCTGCTGCTCGACGTCATGGCCGGACCGGACCCGCTGACGCTCGGCGTCGCGCACAACCTGGCCCTACCGCCGGCACGCCACCAGCGACTCGGCGACTTCCGCGTCCTGATCGTCGACGAGCACCCGATCATCCCGACCGGATCCGCAGTGCGCGCCGGCCTGGACCGGGTCGCCGACGCACTCCGCAGCAGCGGCGCTCGCGTCGAACGACACAGCCCACTGCTGCCCGACCTGACCGAAGCCGCAGTGCTCTACACACAGCTGCTGTTCTCAGGCTCCGCCGCACGTCTCCCGGCCGATGTGTACGAACAGCTGCAGGACCACGCCGCCGCCCTGACCGCAGACGACCACAGCCTCGACGCGACACGCCTGCGCGCGATGGTGTTCAGCCACCGGGACTGGATGGAGGCCAACAACAAGCGTGAACTCCACCGCCACCACTGGCGGCAGCTCTTCACCGAGTTCGACGCCGTGGTCTGCCCGATCACGCCCACACCCGCGTTCCCACACGACCACAACCCCAACACGCTCGCGCGCCGGGTAGATATCGACGGCACCGAGTACCCGTACTTCGACCAGCTCGTCTGGGCCGGCCTGGCCACCATGCCGGGACTGCCCGCCACCGCCGTACCGACAGGACGATCCCCCGAGGGACTGCCGGTGGGAGTGCAGCTCATCGGCCCGATGTTCGAGGACCGGACTCCGCTGCGGCTCGCCGAGCTGCTTGAGGAGGAGATCGGTGGGTTCCAGGCTCCGGAGTAGGAACGCTTCTGCTTCGTGGTTAAAGGCGAATCGCCTGCCCCGTTACCGCGGCAGCGCCGGCAACGCCCCCGTATACAACCACCCGTCGAAGAACTCACTCATATCCCGCCCCACCACCGACGACACCAGCTCCACGAACTCCGCCGTCGACACCGTCGAATGCCGGAACCGCGCCGTCCACTCCCGCAACGCCGCGAAGAACACCTCGTCGCCGACCGTCACCCGCAGCGCGTGCAACGTCAACGCGCCACGCTTGTACACCCGGTCGTCGAACAAGTCCGCCGCGCCCGGGTCGGCCAGCACCAGATCCTGCGGCAGCCGCGCCAAACGGCCATGCCACATCCGCGCATGCTCCGCCGCCGAACGCCCACCCGAGCCCTCCGACCACAACCACTCCGCGTAGCACGCGAAGCCCTCGTGCAGCCAGATATCCCGCCAGTCACCCAACGTCAGACTGTTCCCGAACCACTGGTGCGCCAGCTCATGCGGAATCAGGCGCTCGCCATCCGCGTCGGCGTCGCCCTCCACGTGGTTGCTGCCGAACATCGACACACCCTGGGCCTCCACCGGGATGTCCAGGTGATCCTCCGTCACCACCACCGTGTACGCCCCGAACGGATACGGCCCGAACAACCGGCCGAACAACGCGATCATCGCGTCCTGCGCCGCCAACGCCTCCACCGCCGCCGCCATCCGCCGCGCCGGAGCCACCACAAACAGCGGCACCCCGCCAGCCGTCCCCGGTAACTCCACCCGCTGATAATGACCGATCTGCACCGTCGCCAAATACGTCGCCATCGGCACGTCCTGCACGAACGTCCACGTCGACGACGACCCGCTGTGCGCCACACCCGCCAGCCGGCCGTTCGCCACCACCCAGTACTGCGACGCCGTCATCACCTGAATCCGATACGTCGCCTTGTCATCCGGCCGGTCATTACACGGAAACCACGACGGAGCCCCCGTCGGCTGCGACGCCACCAACACCCCGTCCGCCAACTGCTCCCACCCCAGGCCCCCGTACCGCGAAGACGTCGGACGCGGCGCGCCCCGGTACACCACCTCCACCACCACCTGCTCCCCCGCCGCCACCGGCGCCGGAAGCACCACCTTCAGCTTCTCCTTGCGGTGCTCGAAGCGCAGTCGGCGGCCGTCCTGCAGTATGACCCGGTCCACCCGCAGGTCCGCGAAATCGAACACCAGCGACGACAGCGCCGACGTCGCCCACACCGTCACCACCGCCACGCCCGACAACCGGTTCGACCCCACCCGGTAATCAAGCGTCAGCTCGTAATGCTCGACGACGTAGCCGTCATTGCCGCGCCGCGGAAAATACGGCGCCGCCGTCGTCCGCCGCGCACCGACACCGGCGCTCGCGCCAACACCGCCGCCAGCCCGCGCGCCAGCACCCGCCCCCGCACCAGCAGTACCGGACACCAGATCCCCGCTCATGCCCGACCCGGCCACGGCGCGATCGGATTCCCCTGCCACCGCGTATGCGCCGGCACCGACTCACCCCGCATCACCAACGACGCCGGACCCACCGTCGCCTGCGCCCCGATCTCCGCCGCCGGCAGAATCACCCCCTGCGGACCCAACGTCGCCCCCGCGTCCAGGCGCACCACATCCATACTCATCACCCGGTCATGGAACAGATGCGTCTGCACCACACACCCCCGATTCACCGTCGAGGCATCCCCCAACACGATCAAATCCGCCTCCGGCAACCAGTACGTCTCACACCACACGCCACGACCCACCCGCGATCCCATCGCCCGATGCCACACGTTCAACGGCGCCGTCCCCAACCACGTCTCCGCGAACCACGGAGCCGCCACCAACTCCACGAAGTTGTCCGCCAACTCGTTGCGCCACACGAACGAACTCCACAACGGCTGATCCGATACCCGGATCCGCCCGACCAAAGCCCACTTCGCCACCACCGCGACCAGACCGGCCAGCACCCCCGCCGCCAAAAACACCAGACCGCCCAAAAGCACCGCCGCCGCCACACCCCAAGACCGCGCCAGCTCCGTCACCACCGCCACCGACAACAACGCCACCCCGGCCGTCACCATCATCGGCACCAGACGACACAGCTCAATCGTGGCGCGCGCTGCCATCAGACGGCGCGGCGGGTTGTACGTCAACGAGTCGTCGACGTCCTGGCCCGGACGCCGCAACCGCTCCGGAGGCATCCCCAGATACGACTTACCCCGCTTCGCCTTCTGCGGAGCCGCCGACAACACCCCGACCAGGCTCTCCTTCGGCAGCTTGCGCCCCGGCGCCACCATCCCGGAGTTGCCCACGAACACCCGCTTGCCGATCCGCGCGTGCCCCACGCGCAGCCAGCCGCCGGCCATCTCGTACGGCGCGATCATCGTGTCGTCGGCCAGGAACGCGCCGTCGTTGACCGTGGTCATGGCGGGGACCGCCAACACGGTCGACATCTCCACGCCCCGACCGACCCGCATGCCCAGCACCCGCAGCCACGACGGCGTCAGGATGCTCGCATACAGCGGATACAGCCACACCCGGGCCATCGCCATCAGCTGCAACGTCGCCCAGGTCTGCCACGCGCGGCGGCTGTGCAGGGGATGGTCGCCGGCGCTCATGCCCACGCTCAACGCCCGCACACACGCCAACGTCAGCAGCGCGTAGCAGATCACGAACACCGGCGTCGCCGGCACCAGACCCACCAGCGCCCAGCCGAAGCCCTGCCACACCGTCGACGTGCCCTGCACGAACGCCGCCACGATCAGCAACGCCGGAAGCGCCGCGATCAGCGGGAACAACGCCAGCCCGACCGCCGTCGACCCGTACACCCACGTCCACAGCCGCGAACGCCGCGCCACACCCGGAGGACGCTCGGCCTTGCGCAACCGCACTGCCGGCGACCCCGCCCACTCCTGACCGGCCGGCACCACGCCGGCGACCGACGAACCCGGCGCGATCCGCGCCCGCTCACCGATCCGCGCCCCCGGCAACAGCAGCGACCGCGCACCCACCGAAGCGTTCGCGCCAATCCGCAACTCGCCCACGCGCACCCGGCCGCCATCCACCCAGAAACCAGTCAGGTCCACCTCGGGCTCCACCGAGGAACCCTGATCCATCCGCAGCATGCCCGTCACCGGCGGCGGCGAATGCAGATCCACACCCGGACCCAACCGCGCCCCCAACGCCCGCGCGTACAACGTGTTCCACGGCCCCGTCACCGTCGTCAACACCCCGATACGCCACGCCAACTGCTCCGCCGCCCACAACCGCAGATGCACCGACCCGCCCCGCGGATAATCACCCGGCCGCAGGCCCCGCACCAGCAACCGCACGCCCCCCGCCGCCAGCGCGATCCGGCCGGGAGGGGAGACGAACAGCACGAACCCCGCCGCCACCAGCCACCACGACACCTGCGGCGCCCACGGCACGTCGACCAGATTCCCCAGCCCCGCCAACAACGTCAGCCAGCGCACCGCACCCAACGTCGCCAACGGCACCATCGCCGCCACCTGTACGGCCTGCGCGCCGCGGCTGACCGGCGCCACCTCCGGCACCGACTCCGCGACCTCGCCGTCTACGGCTTCTGGCGCCAAAGCCATCAACCGCGCCGCCAACTCGCCCAGCGTCGGATTGTCATACACGTCGCGCACCGTCACGGTCGGATACCGCGACCGCAGAATCGACACGAACCGCGCCGCCACCAGCGAACTGCCGCCCACATCGAAGAAGTCGATCTCGGGGCGCACCGGGCGCTCGCCCAGCAGCGTCGCCCAGCGTTCGGCCAGCCAGTCCTCGGCGACCGTCAGTTCCGCCGCCTCGACCGGTTCCTCGACTCCGGGCAACGGCCATGGCAGCGCGTTGCGATCCACCTTGCCCGACGTGCGCACCGGCAGAGCGTCGACCACCGCGATCCGCGGCACCAGCGCCGCCGGCAACTGCTCGCCCAGCGTCGCGCGTGCCGTCGCCGTGTCGAAGCCCGCGGCGTTGGGCACGACGTAGCCGACCAGGATCTCCGCACCACCGGCGGTCTTCTTCACCGCCGCCGCGGCACCGGCCACGCCGGGCAACGCCTGCAGGGCCGCGTCCACTTCGCCCAGCTCGATCCTGCGGCCGCCGAGCTTGACCTGCTCATCGGCCCGGCCCAGGAAAACCAGGCCCTCCGGATCGGCGCGGACCATGTCGCCGCTGCGATACGCGCGGTCCCAGTCCATCGACTTCAGCGGCGCGTACTTCTCGGCGTCCTTCTCCGGATCCAGATACCGCGCCAGGCCCACGCCGCCGATCACCAGCTGGCCCGAGCCGCCCATCGGCACCGGCTCCTCCAGCTCGTCGACGACCACCAGCTCCCAGCCGTCCAGCGGCAGCCCGATGCGCACCGGGCTCTGACCGGTCAGCTGCGCGGCGGTGGCGACCACCGTCGCCTCGGTCGGGCCGTAGGTGTTCCACACCTCCTGGCCCGTCACCGCCAGGCGCTCGGCCAGCTCCGGCGGGCAGGCCTCGCCGCCGAAGATCAACAGCCTGACGTCGGCCAGCGCCTCCACCGGCCACAGCGAGGCCAGCGTCGGGACCGTCGAGACCACGGTGATGCCGTTCTCCACCAGCCACGGGCCCAGGTCCACGCCGCTGCGCACCAGCGCCCGCGGCGCCGGGACCAGGCAGGCGCCGTTGCGCCAGGCCAGCCACATCTCCTCGCAGGAGGCGTCGAAGGCCACGGACAGGCCCGCCAGGACGCGGTCCGAGGTGCCGATCGGGGCGCCGCTCAGGAACAGGCCGGCCTCGGCGTCGACGAAGGCCGCCGCGTTGCGGTGGGTGACGGCGACGCCCTTCGGCTTGCCGGTCGAGCCGGAGGTGAAGATGATCCAGGCGTCGTTGGCGAGGGTGGGTGG
>NZ_JAACYW010000315.1 GCF_015356825.1 Catenulispora rubra
ACCCCGCCCCGCCCCGACAAGCCGTGTCGAGGCTTCCGCGCCCAGACAGCACGCCTCTGTGCACTGACATTGATCTCCGCCTCGGCCGGTCTGGCCGTCACGGCCGTCGGGACGCCGGCCGCCACGGCGGTCTCGACCGCGTGCCCATGGGTGGGTTCGAGCGCGCCGATCCCGCAGCGGGTCAGCCAGCTGATGTCGCGGATGACGCTCGCCCAGGAAGTCCAGGTGATGAACGGTGTGCCCTCGAGGTATGTCGGAGCCACGACGGCGATCGGTTCGCTGTGCATCCCCGCGGTGAACCTGGAGGACGGTCCGGCCGGGGTCGGCGACAAGTTGGGAGCCGTCACGCAACTGCCCGCACCGGTCGACATCGCGGCGACCTTCGACACCTCGGCCGAGCAGAACTACGGCCAGGTCATCGGTGCCGAGCAGGCCGCCAAGGGCACCACGATAGACCTGGGTCCGACCATCAACATCGTCCGCGACCCGCGCTGGGGCCGCTCTTTCGAGACCGTCGGCGAGGACCCGTATCTCAACGGTCAGATGGGCGCGGCCGACATCCGGGGCGTGCAGTCGACCGGTGTCATGGCGCAGGTCAAGCACCTGGCGGTCTACAACCAGGAGACTTATCGCAACAGCGCGTCGGACAACGCGATCGTCGGCACGCAGGCGTTGCAGGAGATCTACCTCCCCGCGTTCCAGACGGCCGTGCAACAGGGCGCAGCCTCCTCGGTGATGTGCTCCTACAGCACGGTCAACGGCACCTTCGCGTGCCAGAACCCGTACCTGCTCAGCACGGTCCTGCGGCAGCAGTTCGGGTTCGGCGGCTTCGTCACCTCCGACTGGGGTGCCACGCACTCGACGGCCCTGTCCGCGAACGCGGGTCTGAACCAGGACATGCCCGGTAACGACGGCTACTACGGCAGCGCGCTGATCGACGCGGTCAACGGCGGGTCGGTCACCAAGGCCACGGTGGACACGCTCACCTCCCAGATCCTCACCCAGATGTTCGCCTTCGGACTGTTCGACAAGTCGCCGGCCGGCTCCCCGGACCAGCCCGCGACCAGCGCCGGGAATCAGGCGGCCGCGACGCGGCTGGCCGAGGAGGGCACGGTGCTGTTGAAGAACTCCGGCGGTGTCCTGCCCCTGGGCTCCGCCGACACCTCGATCGCCGTGATCGGCGCGGACGCCCACGACAGTCCGCTGTTCAGCGGTGGGGGAAGTGCCAGGGTCATCCCCAGCGGAACCGTCGATCCCCTCCAAGGCATCGCCGCGGCTGCCGCCGCCGGTGTGAGAGTGACGTACGACAACGGCACATCGACCAGCTCGGCCGCTTCCGCCGCGGCAGCGGCGAACGTCGCGGTGGTCTTCGTCAGCAAGTTCGAGTCTGAGGGCCCGGACCTGGGCGACATCAACCTCGCCAGCGCGGACAACGCGTTGATCTCCGCCGTGGCCGCCGCCAATCCGAACACCGTCGTCGTGCTGAACTCCGGCTCCGCGGTCACGATGCCTTGGCTGTCCTCGGTCAAGGGCGTCGTCGAGGCCTGGTATCCCGGCCAGGGCGACGGCACGGCGATCGCGGACGTCCTGTTCGGGAAGTCCAACCCGTCCGGGCATCTGCCGGTCACCTTCCCGACCTCGCTCGCGCAGGTCCCGGCGAACACGGCCGCGCAGTGGCCGGGCCAGAACGGCACCGTCCAGTACTCCGAGGGCGTGGACGTCGGCTACCGCTGGTACGACAGCCGGGGCCTGACCCCGCTGTTCCCCTTCGGGTTCGGCTTGTCGTACACGTCGTTCGCCTTCAGCGACCTGCACATCAGCCCGCTGATCCAGGGCGGGGCGGCGACGGTGACCGCGACGGTCACCAACACCGGCTCGCGCGCCGGCGCGGACGTCGCGCAGCTGTACGTCACCGACCCGGCCGCCTCCGGCCAGCCGCCGCGCCAGCTTGAGGGCTTCGCGCGCGTAGACCTGCGGCCCGGACAAAGCCAGACCGTCAGCTTCCCGCTGACCGAACAGAATCTGCGGTACTGGACCACGGGCACGAACCGCTGGGCCACCAGCACCGGCGGCTACGGCATCGCGGTGGGCGATGCTGACTCCGCCGCAGCGCTCCCGCTGGCCGGCACGCTCTCCGTCACCGCCGCCCAGCTCGGCCAGCCGGTGACGATGACGGGCCCGGGCCCGCAGGAGGGGCCGGCCGGGACAGCGGTATCCGTCCGGGCGAGCGCCGCGGACTCCACCTCCGGGCAGATACCTGCCTTCACCGCGACCGGACTGCCCACTGGAACGTCGATCTCCTCGACCGGCCTGATCACCGGGACGCCGACGACGGCGGGCACCAGCACGGTGACCGTGACCGCCAAGGACGGCAACGGCGCGCAGGCGACGACCTCGTTCACCTGGACCGTGGTGCCGGCCACCGCCGGGATCGCCGCGACACCGCTCGTCGGATACCTGGGGCTGTGCCTGGACCTCAACGCCGACAACAACACCGACGGCACCAAGGTGGGCGTGTTCACCTGCAACGGGACCGGCGCCCAGCAGTGGACCGAGCAGCCGAACGGCACGATCCAGGCCGACGGCAAGTGCCTGGACGTGGCGGGTGCCGGCACCGCCGCCGGAACGAAGGTGGACCTGGCCGCCTGCAACGGCTCCGGCGCGCAGAACTGGACGTCGCGAGCGGACGGTTCGCTGGACAACCCGGCCTCGGGCAGGTGCCTCGACGACACCGGCTTCGGTGGCGCCGGCACCCAGGTCGAGATCTGGGACTGCACGGGCGGCGCGAATCAGGTGTGGACGTCTGCCGCGGCCAGGACCGGCCAGGTCACCGGATACCAAGGACTGTGCGTGGACGTGCATAACGCCAACAGTGCCGACGGCACACCGGTGCAGGTCGTCACCTGCAACGGCACCATCGCCCAGAAGTGGACCACCGAGCCCGACGGCACGCTGCGGGCGTTCGGCAAGTGCTTGGACGTGGTCGGCGGCGGCACGACTGATCTCACACGCGTGGATCTGGTCACCTGCAAGGGGATCGGTGCCCAGGACTGGCAGCCCCAGCCGAACGGCGAACTGGTCAACCCGGCTTCCGGCAGGTGCCTGGACGACGCCGACTCCGGCGGCTCCGGCACCCAGCTGATCATCTACGGCTGCCATGGAGGTGCCAACCAGCGCTGGATCCTGCCCTGATTGACAGGAGCGGCAACGGTAGTCGAACGAAGCTGGCTCGGTGTGCGCGGCTGGCGCGCACCGAGCCAGCCCAGGAACGCAAGCCCGTGATCACGCGGATGAAACCCTCGTGGGCATCTGAAAAAGGAAGTCCGACATGACAGGTTGGCGAAGAGCTAGCAGGGACAGGCGCGGCCCGAGCCGAGCCGTGGCCGTGACCGGTGCGGCGGTCGTCCTCGCGGTGACGATCACGGCTGCGGCACCGGTGCTGCAGACGGCCGTGGCGTCGCCCGCCGCTGTCGCGGCGGCGGCGGGCGGGCCGTGGGTGTTGTCGACCACGGATTCCTCGGCAAACTACGCGCCGACGTTCATCGGCAACGGATACCTCGCAGCGCGGGTGCCGGCCGAGGGCACGGGATTCAGCCCGTTCCAATCCACCTACACGCAGTCCGAGCTGGCCGGGTTCTACGCGACTCCGGCCGGGGCGGGCAACTGGCCCGAGCGTCGTGCCAACCTGCCGACCTGGACCACTCTGGGCTTCGTCAGCGGAGCCGACGGCTTCGGCAACCTGCCCGTCTGCGTGTTCGACGAGGCCTGCGAAGCCGCGGCCGGGCAGCTGTCCGGCGGCGCCATAGTCGCCCACGACGCCAGCCGAGGCTCAACCAGTGACGCGTTCATCGACGGGCTCGGCCCCGTCGGCGCCACCGTCACCGTTCCGATCACGCAAGCCGGCGCCGGGGCGGCCAGCGTCCGCGTCAGATACGCGAACGGAAACTCCGGCAGCGGGACCGTCTCCTACAGGGTCAACGGCGGTGCGCTCCAGCAGATCACCCTTCCGTCTACCGGCCAGTGGGGCACCTGGGGCACGGTGACCGTTCCGGCGACTCTGGTCGCCGGAACGAACGCCTTCGCCGTCACGGTGGCGCCGGGCGACACCGGTCAGGTCACCATCGACACCGTCGCGGCCTACCCCGTCTCGGGCACCCCGCCGACCGTCGTCGCGCAGCTGCAGCAGGGCACGAAGTCCAACTACAGCCAGAAGCTCGACATGGGCACCGGCACGCTGACCACGTCGTTCACCTGGACGGCGCCGTCGGGAAAGGTCACCGACTTCACCTACACGGTCAACGCCGACCGCGGCGACGGCCACGTCGGCATGGTCACCATGGCCGCCACCCCGCACTGGTCGGGCACGGCGACGGTCGTCGACGCGCTCGACGGGCGCGGCCTGAACTACGCCACCGCCGCCTCGCCCTCCGTCGACGGCGCGAGCGGAACGCTCACCGAGAACGTGCTGGCCGACGGCACCGGCGTGAATGCCTCGATCGCCTCGGTGCTGCGCGTCGGCGGCTCGGCGACGACGACCACGGCCGTCGCGGCCGGCTACCCCGCGCAGAGCACGTCGTTGACGGTGCAGTCCGGCACGACGTACACCGCGACCAAATACGTCGGGATCGCCGCGAGCGACGACACGGACCGCGGTCTGTCCGCCGCCACTCCGCAGGCCTACGCGCTGAGCGCGGCCACCGCCGCGGCGAGCCTCGGCGCGGCCCGGGTCACCGCCCGCAACAACCAGGCCTGGTCGACCCTGTGGTCCGCCGACATCTCCGTGCCCGGCGACGACGCCCTGACCGGGCAGATCCGGGCGAGCATGTTCTACCTGCTGGAAAGCGTCAGGGCCGGGGTGTCCTGGAGCACCACGCCCGGCGGGCTGTCTGCGGACGGCTACAAGGGACACGTGTTCTGGGACATGGAGACCTGGATGTACCCGGCGCTGCTGGCCGGGCATCCGGATATCGCCGCCGGCATCGACGCGTATCGGCAGCGACTCCTCAAGCAGGCCGAGCAGAACACCTCCATCTGCGCGCCGTCCGGACAGACGATCAGCGGCGCACGCTTCCCCTGGGAGAGCGCCCTGACCGGGAAGGACACCTACCTCGGTCCCGGCGAGTTCTGCGACGAGATCCACATCACGGCCGACGTCGCGCTGGCCCAGTGGCAGTACTACCTGGCCACCGGCGACACCTCCTGGCTCGCGAACAGTGCGTGGCCGGTATTGCGGGACGCCGCCAAGTACTGGGCCTCGCGCGCAGTGCCCAACGGCAGCGGCGGCTACCAGATCCTCAACGTGATGGGCCCGGACGAGTACCAGGACAACGTCAACGACAGCGCCTACACCAACGCCGCGGCCCAGAAGACCCTCCAGATCGCGGTGCAGGCTGCTCAGATCACCGGCAACACGCCTGACGCGAACTGGGCCGCGGTCGCGGCCGGGTTGTCGGTCCCGTTCGACGCGGCCGGCCAGCACCACCTGGAATTCGACGGCTACAGCGGTCAGACGGTCAAGCAGGCCGACGTCACCATGCTCCAGTACCCGTGGGGCGTGCCTATGTCCTCCACGGTCGCCCAGAACGACCTCGACTACTACGGCGCGCGCACCGATCTCAACGGGCCGTCGATGACCGACGCCATCGACGGCATCGACTCCTCCGCCCTTGCGAGCAGCCGGTGCGATAGTTACACCTATCTGCAGCGCAGTATCAACCCGTTCATGCGCGCACCGTTCGACCAGTTCACCGAGACGCGCGGGGGAGGAGCGTTCGACTTCACCACTGGCGCCGGGGGGTTCCTTCAGGAGTTCGAGTACGGATTCACCGGGCTGCGCTGGAACCAGAACTCCCTGCAGCTCGACCCCTCGCTGCCGCCGCAACTGCCGGGCCTGAACCTGACCGGCCTGCAGTGGCAGGGCCGCACCTACGACCTGGCGATCGGCCAGACCGGAACGACGCTCACCCTGACCGCGGGATCCCCGATGCCGGTGAGCATCGCCGGCGGTACAGTCCAGACAGTGGCCAGCGGTTCGACTCTGACGATGGCGACCCGTCGTCCGGCCGGCTCGCCGGATGCCGCGCAGTGCAAGACCGCGACCGCCTCCAGCGCCGACCCCAGCTACCCGGCAGCAGCCGCCGTCGACGGCAACCCCGCCACCGCCTGGCACGCTACTGCCCCCGGCGCGAACCTGACCGTCGACCTCGGCACCGCCACCCCGCTGACCCATGTGCAGGTTGTCTCAGACGGCTCCACGACCGCGTACAGCATCCAGGGCTCCAACGACAACAGCACGTGGAGCACGCTGGCCGGCCAAAGTGCCTCTTCCGCCACGACCACGACGGTCACGTTCCCCACCGCCTCCTACCGCTACCTGCGCTACCAGGCGGCCTCGGGCGCCACCCCACAGATCGCCGGCCTGTCAGCCGTCGCGCACGCCGGTCCCATCACCGGATACGCCGGACTGTGCGTCGACGCGCGCGGCGGCAGCGCAGCCAACGACACCCCCGTAGAGGTCTACACCTGCAACGGCGGCAACGGCCAGCAGTGGACGGTCGCGTCCGACGGCACTGTGCAGTCCCTCGGCAAGTGCCTCGACGTCCACTTCGGCGCCACCGCCAACGGCACCCTGGTGCAGTTGTACACCTGCAACGGAACCAGTGCCCAGCAATGGCGGGCGCAGACCGACGGTTCCCTGATCAACCCCCAGTCCGGCCGATGCCTGGACGACACCGGCTTCGGCGGGTCCGGCACCCAGCTGGAGATCTGGGACTGCAACAGCGGCACCAACCAGAAGTGGAACCTGCCTTAGTCACCTACGCCGGCGGTCCTGCGGACAGGCCGCGGGACCGCCGGCGTCCCCGAACCGTGCCGAAAACAGCGCGCAGATTTCTGCAACCAGGTGCTCCAGCGGAGTCTCCCATCATGAACGGCGACGCCAGACCTGGTGGATGGAGTGCGAGGATTTACAACCTGACGGTTGAGCCGGAGCTGGTCGTGGCGGCTCGGGGCGGTTCTCAGGAAACACTGGAGGACTTGGTCGGCCGGCCCCTTGCCTCTTGTCCACAACATCGTGGGCCAGGCATTGCCGGGGCGGGCTGACGTTGATGAAGTCGTGCAGGAGTCGATGCTGCGCGTTGTGCGGGGATTGTCTGGGCTCCGGGACGAAAACGTGTTCCGGTTCTGGCTGGTCGCGGTGACGATGAACCAGATCCGCCGGCATCATCGGTTGCATCCGACGTCGTCGATCGGGGTGGAGGACTTCTCAGCGCTGACTGATCCCGGTGCGGACTTCGTCGACCTCACGCTCGGTCAACCGCTCGGCGTATTGCAGCACGCTGACCAGCGCTAGCATCGCCGGCGACAGTGCCGGACCGCCCTGGCGCGGATAGGCGCCGACGAAATGTTGGCACGGCTACTGCCTCGAGCGGCCTGCCTGTGAATGACGTCAGACTGTGGGATGACCGCAGCATGTTCAGCCCGTTCTCCGGCAAAGAACGCCGAGGCCAGTAGGCAGTGCTTGATGAATCTCCGTGACGATAAAGCGATTCAGGAGAGTCGAGCAGCTGGCCTCGTCGCACCGATTGTCTGTGGCGTGGATAGTGGGCGACCTATACATGTTCTGGTCACCTCCGACATGTGGGCTGATAGGTCGGCACACGCCGCAGGCGCAGCCGCGAGCCTGGTTGAGTGCCCTGTCCGCATCAGCGCCGGTGGTCGGTGGAGTGCGCTGGCGCTTTCGCCATGAGGCGGAACGCGTGAGACCTCCTTCCGAAAGACAGTCATGGCCACCGGTCCGGTCAACGACGCCGGCCGCGCCCACTGCTCGCCAGAGGAGATCAAACCGACAACCTACCCCGGGAACCGATCGGTCGGGGCCTATTGGCAATCACTTGCCAGATTTATACGGCCTTTACAAACGACACAACATCCTGATTCGCGTGAGCATTGACGAGACGAGAGCCGCTGTCGCGCACCTCCTGCGCCGGGCCGGCTTCGGAGCTTCGGGGTCCGAGATCGACGCCGCCGTCCGCGCCGGGTACGAGGCGACCGTGTCGGCGCTCGTCGGCCCGGTCGGTGCCGACCCGGGCGTCGCGGCCAGCCCGCCCCCCGCTATCGCTGAGGACCCCGGCGTCGGGGTGAGCGCGGCCACGACGAAGGCCAACAACCTGGTCCGCCAGAACCAG
Organism: Catenulispora rubra; assembly: GCF_015356825.1. Classification (GTDB taxonomy): domain Bacteria; phylum Actinomycetota; class Actinomycetes; order Streptomycetales; family Catenulisporaceae; genus Catenulispora; species Catenulispora rubra. The sequence continues at coordinate 8,187 of NZ_JAACYW010000315.1, forward strand.
TACCACGCCCTCCTCATGTGGTGGCTGGCCCGGATGTCCCAGGTGACCCAGCCCCTGGCCGAGAAACGGACGTTCTTCTGGCACGGTCACTTCGCGACCTCCATCCAAAAGGCCCGCAGCGCCAAGAACATGCTGCAGCAGAACCAGACCTTCCGCTCGCTCGGCGGCGGCGACTTCGCAGCCCTCGCGCACGCCATGGTCCACGACGGCTCGATGCTCAACTGGCTGGACGCCTACGGCAACACGGTCAAGGCGCCCAACGAGAACCTGGCGCGCGAGCTGATGGAGCTGTTCACCCTCGGCGCCGGCAACTACACCGAGGACGACGTCCGAGCCTCGGCACGTGCCCTGACCGGTTGGCGGGTGAATGCGGCCGGCCAATCGGCGCTGGATCCGAAGCTCCACGACAGCGGCGCCAAGACGATCCTCGGCCGCACCGACAACTTCGACGACGCCTCGCTCGTCGACTGGATCCTGGCCCAGCCTGCCTCGCCGCGGTTCATCGCGGCGCGGTTCTGGAACCGGTTCGGCGCCCCCGGTCCGATCCCGGCGGACGTCTCCGCCCGCCTGACAGCCGCCTACGGCCCGAACCGGGATGTGACGGCACTGCTGCGGGCACTGTTCCTCGATCCGGTCTTCCGCGGACCGTCCAGCCGCTACGCCCTGGTCAAACAGCCCATCGAGTACATGGTCGGAGTTCTCAGGGCGCTGAATATCAAGCTGGACACGTCGCAGGCCTCGAAGGACACCGGGCGGCTGCTTTTCGCTCAGAACGGCCTCGGCCAGACCCTGTTCGACCCGCCCAACGTCGGCGGGTGGCCCGAGGGTACGGCCTGGCTCACGACAGCCGCCGCCCAGACGCGTTTCCTGTTCGCCGAATGGGCCGTCGGGCGCGGCGACATCTCGGTGGTCTCCACCGCGTCGCCCTCGCAGCGCATTGACACCGTCGCCCATCTCCTCGGCGTGGACGCCTTCAGCGACCGTACTGCCGCCGCACTCCGCGAGGTCGTCGCCGATCCGAGGCAACTGCTCGTCCTCGCATTGATTTCCCCGGAATACCAGGTCAGCTGAACACCCTTTAAGGACCCTCATGGACACAGTCACCCGCCGCCGGTTCCTCGAACTGTCCGGCGTCCTAGGAAGCGGGACCTTCGCGGCGGCCTGCTCCGCTTCGTCGCACCACCCAGCCGCGATCGGCGCCACATCGAGCACCCTCGGCAGCCCGACGGTCACGAAGGCCCAACTCGGCGCTGCGGCGCAGCACACACCGTTGCCCGCCACGGCTGGCGTCCTCGTACTCGTCACGCTCTACGGCGGCAACGACGGTCTCAATACCGTGATCCCCTACGCGGACACCGCCTATCAAGATGCGCGCCCGGACCTCGCCTACACCGACAAGGAGGTGCTGGACCTCGGCGACGGCCTCGGGTTCAACCCGGCGATGACGGGGCTGCACCAGATGTGGCAGAAGAAGCAGTGCGCCGTGGTGCGCGGCGTCGGCTATCCGGTGCCCAACCACAGCCATTTCGTCTCTATGGACATCTGGCAGACCGCCTCTCCGGCCGAGCCGTCCGGCTCCGGCTGGCTCGGCCGTTGGCTCGACGCCCAGCCCGACGACCAGACCAGGGCCCTGAAAGCGATCTCCGTGGGCAGCACGCTGCCGCCGCTGCTCGGCGGGACCAAGACGGCCGGCTCGTCGCTGCCGCTGGGCCAGTTCGATCTCCCGAAGGGCGTGTTCGGCACCGGGTTCCAGGATCTCGGCAAGCCCGCGTCCGCTGAGGCGGCGATGACCGCCTACGCGGCCCGCGACATCACGGACCTGTTCACGGTCGCGCGGACCTTCACTCCTGCCCTGCAAACTGCGGACAAGGTGTCGCAGGCCGCCCAGACGCCGTCGGCCTTGGCCAGGCAGCTCGACATCGTCGCGTCCTGCATCAACGCCTCCGTCCCGACCCGCGTCTACTCGGTGAGCCTCGGCGGCTTCGACTCCCACGCGGCTGAGAAGGGGTCGCTTTCGCAGCTGTGGGCCGACGTCGACAAAGCCGTCGTCGACTTCCAGAACGCCGTCTCGGCCGGCCCGCACGGCAAGGACGTCGTGACCGTCATCTACTCCGAGTTCGGCCGCCGCGTGAAGGGCAACGCGAATCAGGGCACGGACCACGGCACCGCGGGCCCCGTGATCGTCGTCGGCGAACCGGTGGCCGGCGGCTTCTACGGCGAACAGCCCTCGCTGACCAACCTGGACAACGGCGACCTGAAGTTCACCACCGACTTCCGTTCGGTCTACGCGACGGTGCTGGAGAAGGTGCTCGGCACCGACCCCGCCCAGATTCTGGGGCAAGCGTTCCCGCCGATGGCGTTCGTCTGAGCGCACCCTGACCGTCGTGGATCCACGGCGATCAGGCAGGAAGCGGCTAACCGCTGTTGTGTCCAGCGCCTTGAGCTCGTCGGCCATCTCGAGGGTGCGATTCGTCCGAGGTAGCAGGCGAGTGAGGTGGGGATGTCCTCGGCCGTCTTCGTCCAGACGAACGGCCGGGGCTCCTCGTTCCACCGGCGTATCCGAGCCCTGATGTCGCCCTCGAGGGCTTGGGCACTGCGGTGGGCACCGCGCTGCAACAACCGCTGGGTCGGCCAGGCTCGGACGGAGCAGATCGCCTTCGGCCAGGTTGCCCCCGCCGCCGCTGATCGCGCCGATGCCGTCGAGGGTGCGGCCAGGGCCGGATCCGGCTCGCTTGCTCGTGCGGGGCCGGCTGGTTGTCTCGCCTGGCGTCCTGCGGTGGTCACACGAAGTAGTGGCCCTGCTCGATGTCCTGGATGAGGCCGGGGTGGGTGGGCTTCCAGCCCAGGAGATCCTGGGTGATGGTGCTGGATGCGGGCATGTCGGTGCCGAGCAGGCGCACGAAGATCCCCTCGAATTCTTCGGCGGGCAGGGACCGGGCGGGCAGGTTCAGGTGCCGCCCGATGGCCTCGGCGATCTCACGGGTGGGAACGCCTTCGTCGCCGACGGCATTGAGTACCGCTCCGGCGGGAGTCTGTTCGATGGCCAGCCGATAGAGATGCGCGGCGTCCTTCACGTGGACGGCTGGCCAGCGGCTGGCCCCGTCGCCCAGGTAGCCGCAGACGCCCTTGGCCCGGGCGGTGGTGATGAGCTGCGGGATGAAGCCGTGGCGTTCTCCTGGGCCGTGCACGGAGCGGGGCAGCATGACCAGGCACGTGCGCACGCCCGTGTCTGCGGCCGCGAGCGCTGCCCGCATGTTGGTGATGCGGGCGGCGACTGGCCCGGCGGGGGTGAGTTCGTCGCGTTCGGTCGAGGGCCGGCCGGGTGTGACGAGCGTCGCGCCGGAGACGATCAGGGGCTTGCCGGAGCCGGCGAGACTGGTGGCGAACGTCTGGATGGCCGCGGCGTCGGTCCGGGTCGCGGCCTCGGTCACGCTGGGCACGACGAAGGCCAGATGGATGACGCCGTCGCTGTCGAGGGCGCCGTCGCGCAGCGCGCCGGTGTCGTTCAGGTCGCCGCGCAGCACCTCCGCCCCCAGGTCGGCGACCGTTTGGGCGGAGGCGTCCGAGCGGGCCAGTGCGAGGACCTGGTGGCCGGCGCTGATGAGTTCGGGGACGACGGCCGAGCCGATCCAGCCGGAAGCGCCGGTGACGAAGATGCGCATGGGGATTCTCCTTGGTCGTGCTTCAGCTGATGAAGATGCGCGGCGTGGAGGCCGCGACCGGACAGCCGATGCGATCCGGTCGCATCAACCGTAGCACCTAATGCGACGCAGTCGCATCATCGGCTGCGCGAGTCATGCGACCCGGTCGCCTCGCATAGACTGTGACGGTGAGCAGATGGGCACCGGACGCGCGTGAGCGCCTGGAGACCGCCGCGCTGGACCTGTTCGTGGAGAACGGGTATGAGGAGACAACCGTCGCGCAGATTGCGGATCGCGCCGGCTTGAACCGCGCCACGTTCTTCCGGCACTTCGCCGACAAGCGGGAGGTCCTTTTCGGCGGGCAAGACGTGCTGGCCGGGCTGTTCGCCGACGGCATCCGTGCCGCCGCACCGGATGCCACGCTCACCGAGTGCCTGCAGGCGGCGTTCGCAGCCGCCGAGGTCGCGATGACCCCGCAACAGCGGGCCAAGGCCGCGAAACGCGTGCTGGTGGTCGCGGCGAACACCGAAGTGCAGGAGCGGGGACTGCTCAAGCACGCCCTGATCGCGAGGTCGATCAGTGCCACGCTGCGTGAACGGGGCACAGAGGAGCTCACGGCCCGACTGGGGGCGGAAGTGGGGATGCTGGCGTTCTCCATCGCTGTCGAGCGCTGGGTGGTGTCGGATGGCGACCAGCCGTTCCCGGTTCACGCCGCAACGGCCTTGAGCGACCTGCGGGTACGCGCGGCCGAGCTCGACTCCCGGCTTCGCCAGTCAGACTGACCCGAGTCCGGCCAAACCCGAACGACCGGCCCACGCGCGTCCGGAGGACCTCGCCCATGGCGATCTCGCGGAGTCGGTCAGCGGCAACCTCGCCGGCTATTACGGTGGCTTCGTCGAGTACAACGCGGGCATCCCAGGTGCTTGCAGATGCCGTACATCAACGTCACATTCAGCGCCCCGAACAGCACCGACGCCGGCGGGCCGTCAGGGGCGCTCGCAGGTAAGACCTCTGTTGGACCCTTGTGGTCGATCAGCTCGACTGCCACACGGGCCCCGGCGGGAGAGTTTCGGCCGCGAGGCGGCTGCTTCGAAGGAATCCAGAGGATCGGCGGTGGGGGAATGGAAAAGATCATGATCGAGTTCGAAGGGGAAGGTTCGGGGG
>NZ_JAACYW010000316.1 GCF_015356825.1 Catenulispora rubra
CCCCTGGCCCCCATGACGGACCGCCGCTGGGTGATACCGACCGTCGACGCCTACCTGTCGCAGGGCGGCCGACTGAAGGAGGTCGCCTCGGTCCTGAACGTGCACCAGAACACCGTCAAATACCGGATCAGCGAACTGCGACCGTTCCTCGACCTGGCGGCCTACGGCGGCGAGAGGTCTGCGACGCTCTTGTTGGCGGTGCGTGTGCACATCTATCTCTCCGCTGTCACCAAGGAGAGTGTTTTGTAGCTCTGTGTGCTGAACCAGCGTCAGCCTGGTTTTCGCAGTTCAGAGGCAGTGCCGTAGGCCACCGTTCCCGGCTGGCCTCTCTTGACGCGCGGTCCAATAGGGCCCATGCTTGGCTTGATGTTACCGCCGGTAACTTTGGAGCTAGGGGATGGGACGACCATGGCGCGCGGGACGCTAGACCGGGAGCAGGTGGCGGCGAAGCTGCTGGACGCGTCCGCGAAGCACTCCTTCGATCCGGTGCATGAGGTCGATTGGGAGCAGGAGCAGCCGGCGGATCTGTTCTATGCGGTGCCGGAGCACGTCTCCTTGTACGGCACGCCGTTGTGGGAGCGGATGACGGCGGAGCAGCGGATCGAGTTGAGCAAGCAGGAGATCGTCAACATCATGTCGATGGGGATCTGGTTTGAGACCATCCTCATGCGCATGCTGCTGAAGATGGCCTATGAGCGGCATCGGCCGGAGTCGCGGCATGTGCAGTACGCGTATACCGAGGTCGGGGACGAGTGCCGGCATTCGCTGATGTTCATCCGCATGATCGAGACGGTCGGGGCGCGGCCGTACGGCCGTCCCGGGTACCTCAACACGCTGGGCCGCTACGTCCCGGTGCTGCTGCAGGGGGCGCCGATGTGGGTGGGCACGCTCATGGGGGAGGAGATCGTCGACGTCATGCAGCGCGAGATGATCCGTGACGAACGTGTGCAGCCCCTGGTGCGGCAGGTGTCGAAGATCCACGTGATCGAGGAGACGAGGCACGTCAGCTACGCGCGGGAGGCGCTGGCGCGGCGCATTCCGCGCGCCGGGCGGCTGGAGCGGGAGCACGCGCGGCTGGTCGCGGCCGAGAGCGCGGTGGTGGTCGGCGAGTTCATGGTGAACCCGGCCGTCTACAAGCGCGTCGGGATTGCGGATCCGGTGGCGGCGCGGCGGATGGCGAAGGGGAATCCGTACCACCTGGAGGTCAAGCGGCGGGCCGCGGCGAAGGTGGTGCCGTTCTTCGAGGAGCTCGGGCTGATGGGCGGGCCGACGTTGAAGCGGTGGCAGAGGTCTGGGTTCGTGGCCTGATCGGTAGCGCTCAAGTCTCAGGTCGCAGCTCTCAAGCGCCGGCTATTGCGGCGTGAGCACGATCCAGACCGGGCCGGGGTGGAACGGCATCGGCTGGCCGTTGAACGTGAAGCTGGTCGTGGCCGCGTCGTTCGGACGCGACCAGGTGCCCGTGTACGAGTTCCCGTCGCGCAGCACCACGGCCTGGCCGTTGCCGACCGTCGGCGCGTACGGCGAGAGCTGGTCGGGCACGTCGTGGAACCCGCGCGGCGACGTCGTCTCTGCGACCTTCTGCAGCACGATGGTCGGCGCCCCGAGCGGACCGCCGTCGGTGGTGGACGCGTCCCGGCCGTCCATCGCGATCAGGTACTCGCCCTTGCCCGCGTCCCAGGTGAAGGTGAAGGACGCCGAGGGCATGCGTGCAGTGGCGGTCGTGGTCGGGACGCCGCCGGCCGGCGCGGGGCCGAAACGGAAGCCGATGTCCTTGGCAGCGGCGGTGTTCGGGAAGTCGCTCAGCACCTTGGTCGGGTCCAGGTACTCGTTGTACGGCGCGTTGCGCGAGTCGTCGCGCGAGAACGCGGCGCCGTCCTGGTCGGGGCTGGTGTTGTAGATGTCCGCGGCGGCCAGGACCGGCAGGAACACGCTCAGCGCGCCGGAGTAGGCGAAGTCGACCTTGCCGTACTGCTCCAGGATCGGCAGGTCGCTCTCCCGGGCGCTGCGCACCGGCCCGATCTTGCCGCCGGACGGCAGGTGATTGGAGTCGTATACAGCCAGGAAGCGCGAAAGGCCGCCCTCGACTTCGATCGCGTAGACGACGTCGGCCGAGGCCAGGCCGGTCTGAGGGCGCGCGTAGACGATGTTGTCGATCTTCACCGCGAGGATCTTCCCCGCCGGTCCCGGCAGGCCGGTGAGCGGGGAGACATTGCCGGAGGCGGTGCCCGAAGCAGAGGTCGATGACGTCGCCGGGCTGGTCGGTGACGCGGCCGGCTTTTTGTGGCCGTTGCCGCACGAGGCGGTCAGACAGAGGGCTGCGGTGCAGCAGGCCAGCGCGGCGACACAGGTGCGCGTTCGGGCGCGAACGTGAGTTCGGGCGCGGAGTCGAGTCGCGAGTCGGGCTTCGCGTCGGGTCTCGGATCGCGTGGGTCGCATGGGTCGGTCTTCCTCCCCGTCGGTGCGTTGCACAGAGCGACGTCATGCATTTACCCGATTCGGCCTACCTCGATGCAGCCGGCCAGGTCACGGCTAGGCGCACATGCTCCCGCACGGCGATCACCGTCGCATCCGGGACCGGGTCGCCGATCGGCCAGGCGGTGATCACCGGCCCGGAACCCAGGCGCTGATCACGACTCCACGCAGCCGTGCTGTCGGCCAGCTCCGACGCCAGGTGCACAGCGTCCGGGCCGAAGGCGTGAGCGCCGAGTTCGATGCGGCCGTCGGGGCGGGCGCGTGCGGTGAGGTGCGCGAAGCCGGTGGGGGTGGCGACGGCGGGAGTGGCGGTGGCCAAAGCGGGTTCGAGGGCTTCGGTGCCCGGCGCACCCGGCGGTCCCGGTGCCGCCGGGGCGCCGGGGACGTGCACGGTCAGCTGGCAGTAGCCGGGGAACTCGGTGGCGAGCCACAGCGGCAGCGTGTCCCACGGCTCCCAGCGCCAGACCCGGACGCCGGACCAGCGCTCCGCGCGCGGGCTGCGCAGGTGCGCCTCGATGCGCGCCGCGTCGGGGATCGCGTCGAGGTCGTCGGCGGCGACGGTCAGGTCGCCGTCGTTGAGCAAGAGTCCTTCCTCGGCGTGGCTGCCCGCGCCCTGCATCTTCACGAATCCGCACAGCCGCGTGGAGCGGCTGACGAGGTGGTCCTCCTCCCGGTCGAAGGCCACCGAGCGGGTCATGCCGTGCAGCAGCAGCGGCACGACGACGCGCCCCTGCGGCGTCAGCTGCCTGATCCAGGCCGGCGGCAGGTCCCAGGCCTCGACCGTGACCACGATGCGGTCGTACGGCGCGTGGTCCGGCACCCCGGCCGCGGCGTCGGCGGTGACCACGTGCACGGCGGCGTAGCCGGCCTCGTCCAGGCAGCGGCGCGCGCGGTCGGTCACCGCCGGGTCGATGTCCACGGTGGTGACCTCGCCGTCCGGTCCGGCGAGCTCGGCCATGAGCGCGGCGTTGTAGCCGCCGGAGCCGATCTCCAGCAGCCGCATGCCGGGGCGGATCCCGGCCTGCTCCAGCATGATCGCCTGGATGTCGGGCGCGCTCACCGAGCTGGTCGGGACGCCGTGCCGGTCGCGCTTCACGAACACGACCTGGTTCGCGTACGCCGCCTCCAGCGCCAGCCCCGGCGTGAACACGTGCCGCGGCACCGCACGGACGGCCGCCGCGACCTCGGGCGCGGTGATCGCGCCCTCGGCGACGAGCCGGTCGGCGAGCCTGGCCCGGAAGGCGGCGGCCTGGGCCTCGGCCCGGGCAGCTTGGGACGCCGCCTGGTCCGCGTCACCCCAGCGGTACCTGGACCGACGGCGGCCCTCGCGCCCCGAACGGGACCCGGAACCGGAGCCGGAACTGGAAGTGGAACCAGCAGTAGAACCAGAATCGCGACCGGAGCCGGAACCGGAATCCGCACCGGGACCGGCACCGGAACCCGAACCGGCCCGCGCGCCCTCGCCGCGTCCGTCCCGATCCCGATCCCGATCCGGATCCGCCGTCGCCACGAACGCCACCTCCTCGCATCAGGCGTCCTCCCCAGCCTGGTACAGCGAGTAAGCCTTTTCATAGTGTGTTCCCTCCTCCGGGTGCTGCGGCAGCGCGGGATGCGGCCGCCGGCCGCCGTGCGCGATCGTCCGGACGGCCCCGCGGCTCATCGGCTGCGCCCGCCGCTCGCGCACCACCCAGCCGCGCAGCGTGGACTCGTGGCCGGGCAGCGTGTGGCAGGGGCCGCGGCAGCTGCGCAGGATCAGCCCGACCGGGGCGCCGGTGAGCGCGCCGAGCACCAGCAGCCCGCCGAACGTCGTCCCGGCGCCCTCGCGGTCGGTGAGGCAGCGCCGTCCGCGCCGGGACAGGGCCAGGTCGGCGGCCAGCCCCGGCTCCCCACCACGGCCGTGCGCCAGGCAGGTGGCCAGATGCTCGCCGTCGAGCGCGGTGCGGGCCAGACGGTCCACGAGGTCGGCGGCCAGTCGGCGAGCTGCGTCGATGGCCCGGAGCGGGTCCGGCTCGGCCTCGGCGGCGTCCCAGATCGCCCGGCCGGCTCGGCGGCGGACGTGGTCGGGGTGCCGGGTCCAGCGGTCGCCGGTGGTGGTGCCGGTGGCGGCTTCGGCGGTCATGGTCAACCTCCTGATGGTGAGGGCGATGCTGAGGAAGCCGTCGAGGGCTCCCGGCTCGGCGCGGGCGGTGTTTCGGGTTCGATCACTGTTTCGATCACCGTAGCGGAGGGTTCTGACAAGTCCTCTTCTTCCAGGTCAAGACGTCGTATAGCGGGCAAAGCGAGCATCAGCGCGACCGTCGCGAACTGGAACACCGCCCCGAACGCCAGGAACGCCCCGATCCCGAACGCCGCCCCCAACGGCCCGGCCACCACCAGCCCGAGCGGCCCCAGCGCGAACGCGCCGAGCGTCTGGTACGCCGTGATCCGCCCCAGCACCTCGGCCGGCACTCGCGCCTGCATCACGGTGTTGCCCAGCGCGCCCCCGATGGCGCCGCCAACGCCGGTGACCGCCGCAGCAGCGCACACAAACGGCAGCGACAGATCGCTGGCCAGCAGGGCAGGCGTGAAGACGTAGCCGAACGTCGCGACCACCGAGATCAGGAACGGCCGCTTCGGCTTGCGGCCCAGCAGCGCCACTCCGCCGAGGATCGACCCCGCGCTGTTCGCGGCCAGCACCAGCCCCCACGCGCCGGCCCCGCCCAGCCGGTGCTCGGCCACCACCGGCCCCAGCACCAGATACGGCGCCCAGACCAGGGCGTTGAAGAGCGCGAACTGGAGCGTGCTCAGCCACAGCCAGGTCCGGAAGCGGAACTCGTCCCAGCCGTCCCGCAGGTCCCTGATGACCGTGGTCCGCTCGCCCGGCTCCGGCTGCGGCACATGCGACAGGCGCAGCAGCACCACGACGCTGACCGCGTAGCTCCCGGCGTCGATGAACAGCACCGACGCCGGCCCCGCCGCCCCGCCGAGGGCCGCCGCGATCAGGCCGCCGAGCGCCGGGCCGGCGACCCCCGCGCTGGACACGGCCACGCTGAGCATGGCGTTGGCGTCGGTGCGCCGCCCGGCCGGGATGAGCCGCGGGATCAGCGCCTGCAACGAGGGGCTGAAGATGCCCTCGCCGATGCCGGACAGCGCCGCCGTGACGATCATCGCGGTCAGCGTGGCGTGCCCGGTGAGCACCAGCAGCCCGAAGGCGACCTGCGCCCCGCACCGCAGCAGGTCGGAGGTGATCATCACCTTCCGCCCGCCGAGCCGGTCCGCGAACACCCCGCCGAGCAGCAGGAGCAGGATCACCGGCACGATGCGCGCGGCCATCACCCAGCCCAGGCCGCCGGGCCCGGCGCCGGTGTGCAGGACGGCGAAGGCGGTGGCGACCGGGGCCATGGAGGTGCCGAGCCGGGAGGTCAGGTAGCCGGTGAAGAACCACCGGAAGTCCTTGTCGGCCAGCGTGGAGAAGATTCGAGACACATCGGGAGCGTCGCTGCCAGGCGCAGAGCCGTTCAAGCGTTTTCTGCGCCTAAGTTGAGTCTCTTTGCATAAACTTTATGAGCAGTCATATTTACCGCAGTAAACACTCCCCTTGACCAGTCGCACTACACTTCTTTCAGGTCCGCTGAAAGGAGGGGGAAGAGAGTGTTTACTGCGGTAACTTCGGACTTCGCGCCACCGGTCGAATACGCGGTAGCGGTCGAGCGATTCCTGGCCTCCGCCAGCCTGAGCCCGGCCTCGCAGCGGATCTACCGGATCGCGCTGACCACCTGGTCCTGGATGCTGGTCGAGCGCGAGTCGCCGGTCGGCCCGGCCCGCCGGGGCGCGGCGGCGCCGGTGGTGCCGCTCGGGCTGCTCGACAGCGCCCCGGCGCCGTCCCGCCTGGCCGCCGGCTTCGCCGCCCGCGAGGCGGCCGTCGGACCCCGCACCGCGAACCGCGAGCTGGCGATCCTGCGCAGCGCGCTGACCTGGTGGCGCGCCCGCGAGTGGGTGACCTGCGACCCGACCGCCGGGATCCGTCGCCGCACCGCGACCGCGCGAGGCGTCGAGCCGCTCAACGACGAGCAGGCACGCGCGGTCCTGCGCCTGCGCGCGCCGCTGCGCGAACAGGCCCTGTGGCACGCGGTCTACGACAGCGGCGGCGGCATCGAGCGCATCCTGGCCCTGGACGTCCCCGACCTGGACCCGAACGGCCGCCGCACCCACCCCCGCCTGCCCGGCGAACCCCTGCACTGGCGCCCCACGACAGGGCGCCTGCTGGCACTGCTCGCCGCCGGACGCCCCTCGGGCCCGCTGTTCCTGACCGACCGCCGCGCGCCGTCGGACACCCCCACCCGCGACCTGTGCCGGGTGACCGCCCGCGGACGCCTGTCCTACCGGCGCGCGGCGGAGCTGTTCACCGCGGCGACGCAGAGCCTTGACGACGCTGGACGCGGGTGGACGCTGCGGCAGCTGCGCCGAGAGTGACGCTGACGAAGAGCTAATGCAGGTGACGAGCATGGCGCCGCGTGACAGGCTGCTGCGGGTGACCGACGATCTCGTGTGGTGGCCGCAGACGCCGAGCGTGGACGAGGGCAAGGTCGCGGTGGTGACCGTCTCGTACAACACCCGAGAGCTGACGGCGTTCCTGCTCTGGTCGCTGCGCACCATTGTGAACTGGCCGAAGCTGGAGATCGTGGTCGTGGACAACGGCTCCCGCGACGGATCGGCGCAGTTCCTGGCCGAGGCGGCGAGCCGCGGGGTCTGCACCCTGATCGCCAACGACGGCAACCGCCAGCACGGCCCGGGCCTCAACCAGGGCATCTCCCACCTCGCGGCCCGTCCGGGATCGCATCCGGAGTGGATCTGGGTCCTGGATTCCGATGTCGTGGCCACCCGCCCCGACGTGCTGTCGGCCGCCTTCGGCACGGCCCGGGAACACTCCGCGGCCCTGGTCGGCGAACCGCAGAACGACCAGTGGCACCCCGACGGCCGTTTCGGACTCTTCTCGCTGCTCATCGACCCCGCAATGGTCTGGCGCGAGGGGGTCGGGCCGTTCACCGACGACGGTGATCCCGCCTTCGACCTGCTGACTTCGGCCGCCCGGCAGGGCATTCCGATGATGCCCTTCCCATTCACCGCCGACGGCCACGTGATCCATCGCGGACGCGGCACCCTCGCCGCGGTCCACGCCGCCGAGGAGCGCGACCATCCGCTCTACACGTGGGCTGAGACCCACCACGACGCGCACTACGCCGAAGTCCCCGGCGCGGACGAGCGCTACCGCACGCTGCTTCAGCGATTCCGCGATCAACCACACGTCGTATAAGCATCCTTAAACGATCTGTCTCCGCTGGACGGGTGATTCGGCTCCGGAGTCCCGTCGAACTGCGTTAATGCCCCACGAGAAGTGGTGCATAAGGGAACTTATGGAGCCTGATGAGGCGGCGCGGCCGCTTCCGCGTCATCGTTTCGTGGAGTTGCCGGTCTTCGGCACCGCCTCCGGGCGGTCCGTGGGCGGGGTGCGGGCCGATGACGTCGCCGAGCTGAGGACGATCGCCGGGATCGAGGCGCGCGGCCACCAGGCGGAACCGGAGCCGGAACCTGAGCTCGAACAGGATCCTGAACAGCAAGAACACGACCCCGAGTCGGATCCGGCAACCAGGGTCCTGACCCGCATCCCCGCCCTCGACGGACTCCGGGCCCTGGCCGTGGCCGCCGTCCTCCTCTATCACGCCGGCATCTCCCGGGCCCGCGGCGGCTTCCTCGGCGTCGACGTCTTCTTCGTCCTGTCCGGCTACCTCATCACGGGCCTGCTGGCCCGCGAATACCTCGCGACCGGCGCCGTCGCCCTGCGCCGCTTCTACCACCGCCGCGCGCGCCGCCTGCTGCCGGCGCTGTTCGTCGTCCTGGCGGCCGTCTGCGCGTATGTGGTGCTGCGGCTGCCCGGGGAGGCTGTGGGCTTCCGCGGCGACGCCACCGCCTCGTTGTTCTACGTCACCAACTGGTGGTTCGTGGCCAACGGCCAGTCCTACTTCGGCGGCACCGGCCGGCCGAGCCTGGTGATGCATCTGTGGTCGCTGGCTGTCGAGGAGCAGTTCTACGTCGTCTGGCCGGTGTTTCTGCTGGTAGCGCTCGGCCGGTCGCCGCAGTCGGAGCGTGCCGAGCGCGTGAGGGCCCTGTGGCGTGCCGTCGGGTGGGCCACGCTGCTGGCGGTCTGTTCGGTCGGGCTGACCGTCCTGCTGTACTCGCCGTGGCGCGACCCCTCGCGCGTCTACTACGGCACCGACACTCGCGCCTTCGAGCTCCTGATCGGCGTCTTGGCTGCGCTGTTGCAGGTCGCGCGTGCGACGCTGCGCCAGCCGGTGACGGCCGAGGCTGGCGCCGAAACCCATGTCGAAGCACGTTCCACTGCACTCACAGTGCGCCGGATCGCCATCGAGTCGGCGTCGTTCCTGACACTGGCTGGCATCCTGTGGGCCTTCGCCGCCGTCCCCGCGTCTTCGCCCACGCTCTATCCGGTAGGCCTGATCGCGGTGTCTGTCGCCTCGGCCGTGCTCATCAGGACTCTGGTCTCCGGCACCGCTGTGTCCGGGCTGTTGGCCGGCAGGCCCTTCGTTTGGCTCGGTGAGCGCTCGTACGCGCTTTACCTGTGGCATTGGCCGATTTTCGACGTCACGCGCCCCGGCGTTGACGTTGCCTGGCCCCCGCAGACCGTGCTGCTGGTGCGCATCCTGCTGTCCGTGGTGCTCGCCGATCTGACCTACCGCTTCATCGAGACGCCGATCCGCCACGGCGCCCTCGGTCGTGCCGCCGCGCGGGCTCGCGAAGCGTTCGGGCGGCGTGAGCTCGGCGTGCCGCTGGCGACCGCCGGATCGGCGCTGGCCGTGGTCGCGGCGGCCGCCATGCTCGCGGACACGCTGGTCACGACCGCCGCCGCGCACCCCGTCGACGCGCGGGCCGTCGCGGTCGACAACCGGCCGGCCGCCGCCTTGGACGAGCCGCACGGCAGCGTGCCGCTACCTCACCCGCACGCCGCACCTGTCAACGGAGACGGAGCCCCCTCCTACCCGACCGCGCTCCCGCCGCGTCCGGCACACCCGCCGCGCGTGGCTCTGATCGGCGACTCGCAGGGCATGACCCTGTACATCAACCGGCCCCCGGACACCGCCGCGTACGTCCACCTCCTCAACGACACCACCGAAGGTTGCGACTTCCTCGGCGGCCGCATCAGCAGCGGCGCCGGCGACCGCCGCGACCTGGACGCCGAATGCGGCGCCACGGTTGCCAAGTGGGCCTCCCGGATCGAGCGCGACCATGCCGACACCGCGCTGCTGATGGTCGGTGCCTGGGACCTGTTCGACGAGCAGGTGGACGGCGCCGCGCTGCCGTTCGGCAGCTCCGGCTGGGACGCGTACTTCACCGACCGGCTGGCCCAGACCGTCAGCACCCTGAAGGCCACCGGCCTGCCGCAGCTCGACCTGGCGCTGCTGCCCTGCTACCGACCGACCCACACCGCGGGGAGCTCAGGCGGCCTGTGGCCCGAGCGCGGCGACGACTCGCGGATCGCGCACGTCAACACCCTGCTGGCGTCCTACGCCCAGGACCCGGCGCACCATGTCCGTGCGCTCTACCCTCCGGCGCAGTTCTGCCAGGACCCGACCATCGCCTCCAGCCGCTCCTACCGTTGGGACGGAGTCCACTACTACAAGCCGGGTGCGCGTCTGTATTTGCGGAACGCGATTCCTCAGCTTCTGGAGGCGAACACGCCGTGATCGTCTCGGCGAGCTGCTTCTGGGCCCGCTTACGTCGAGACGGCGCGCCCGCGCACTAGGGGCAGGAACACCTCGTCCACGATCTCGACCACGACCTCGTCGGGGACCTCGGGAAGGCCGCGCACCGCGTACTCGCCGCGCAGCACCATGATCGGCAGCGAGGCGACGCGCGGATGGACGGCTTCCTGCGGGGCTTCGCCGCGCTCTACTGCGTGCTCCAGGAGCGTTAGCCAGGCCGCGTCCATGGCGTTGCCGCCGGCTTGTTCGCGAAGGAGTGTGAGCAGGTCGGGATCCTCTGCCGCAGCCGCGAGCAGGTTGCGGAGGACGGCGCCCTGCGGGGAGGACCAGGTCGCGTTCGCTGCTCGGAGCAGGGCCAGGGCGTCGGCGCGCAGTGTTCCGGTGTCGGGGACCTGTAACTCGCCGGCGATCAGGTGGCGGTACGCGGCCACGCCGAGGGCGGCGCGGGCCGGCCAGCGGCGGTAGATCGCGTTCTTGTTCGTTCCGGCGCGGTGCGCCACACGGTCCATCGTCATGCCCGCGTAGCCGGATTCGCGGAGTTCGTCGGCGGCGGCTCGCAGGATCGCGTCCTCCAGCTCCGCGCCCCGGCGGCGGGTGGGGGTGTCGCGGTGCTGGTCGGGCGGCATGGCGGGTGGTCCTTTCGGGGATAGGGTACGCTGCGTACCCTAAGTTGCTTCCGTGATTGGAGATTGCGATGCGCGTTTTCGGCGTCACGTACGACACCGGGTTCACGAACGCCGGGACCACCAACCACGAACCGTTCCTGCCGGACATTGTGCAGCGTGAGATGCGGGTGATCCGCGAGGACCTGCATTGCGATGCGGTGCGGATCACTGGCGGGGTCGCGGAGCGGTTGGAGGTGGCCGCGCGGGCGGCGGCGGAGGCGGGGCTGGAGGTTTGGTACTGCCCGTTCACGAATGGTTTGAGTCAGGAGGAGTTGTTCGGGTTTCTGGTTGATGCGGCTGAGCGTGCGGAGCGGGTGCGGGCTGAGGTCGAGGGGGCTCGGGTGGTGTTCCTTACCGGGTCGGAGATCACGTTGTTCACTGGTGGGTTCCTGCCGGGGGAGACGTTTCAGGAGCGGGCCGCGGTGTTGGGGGATCCGGTGCGGTTCCGGGGTTTGCTGCCGCAGATGAACGTTGATCTGAACGCGTTCTTGGCGCGGGTCCTTGTCGAGGTCCGGGCTCGGTTTCGTGGGGTGGTTGGCTATGCGTCGGTCGCCTTCGAGCGTGTGGACTGGACGCTGTTCGACGTGATCGCCAGTGATGCCGGGTATCGCGACGCGAGCAATGCTGCGATGTTTCCTGAGGCGTTGAAGGCTCAGGTCTCGCAGGGGAAGCCGTTCGCTGTGACGGAGTTCGGCTGCGGCGCGTTTCGTGGTGCTGCTGCGCTGGGGTCGCGGGGTGATGCGATTTTGGAGTGGGGTGCGGACGCGCGGCCGGTGCGGATGGTGGAGGGGACTGTTCGTGATGAGGAGGAGCAGGCCGGTTATGTGCGGGAGATGCTGGGGATCTACGACGCTGCGGGGGTTGAGGCGGCGTTCGTGTACACCTTCGCGCGCTGGGACATGCCGACGCTCGGGGATCGTGAGCTGGAGCCTGAGCGGGACTTCGATGCGGCGAGTTTCGGGATCGTGAGGGTGCTGCCGGCTGGGGTGGCGGTGGGGGAGTATGCGGAGCTCAATTGGGAGCCGAAGGCTGCTTTCGGGGTTGTTGCAGAGTTTGGGCTTGCGCGGCGCGCGCGGCTTGCGGGGGTGGTGGAGGGCGCCTGAGGGTTGTGCGCTTGGGGCGCGGGATCGTGGAAGAGTTGGTGGGGGACGCGCTTGTTTTGGCGAGTGCCGCAGGGCCCCTTCAGAACCGCCGCAGGACTGCTTCAGGACCGCCTCAGAGCCGCCGCAGGAACGTAGGAGAGACCATGCCGACCGTAGCGCTGCAGATTCCGACCCCCGACGGCCAGGCCGATGCTTTTGCCGCCTTTCCCGACGGCGGCGGGCAGCATCCGGGGGTGCTGATGTATATGGACATCTTCGGCATTCGGCCGGAGCTGGAGCGCAAGGCTGTCGAGCTGGCCGGGCACGGGTACTACGTGCTGGTCCCCAACGTGTTCTACCGGCATGGAGCGGCGCCGCTGATCGAGCTGCCCGACTTCGTCGGGAACGACGAGCGGCACAAGGCGGTCGAGCAGCTGATGCCGATGGTGCACGCGCAGACTGCTGAGCGGGGACTGAGCGACGCTGAGGCGTACCTGGCGTTCCTGTCGGAGCAGCCGGGGGTGACGCCCGGCCCGGTCGCGGTGATGGGCTACTGCATGGGCGGCAGCCAGGCGCTGCGCACAGCTGCGGCGTTTCCGGAGCGGGTGGCGGCCGTCGCGTCGTTTCACGCGGGCAAGCTGGTCAACGACACGCCCGAGAGCCCGCACCGCACGGTCGTCCCGGCGATCACCGCGGACGTGCACATCGCACACGCAGAGACGGACATGCGTCCCGAGGAGGTCGGCGAGCTGAACAAGGCGCTGGAGGCTGCGGGGGTGCGGTACAGCTCGGAGATCTATCCGGGGACCGTGCACGGGTTCACGATGGCTGACACGTCGGCTTTCAGCGCTGCGGGGTTGCAGCAGCATTGGGATCGGCTGCTGGAGCTGCTTGGGGGCGCGCGGTTTGGGGC
>NZ_JAACYW010000317.1 GCF_015356825.1 Catenulispora rubra
GTGTGGGGCCTCCCCGGGGTGTGGCGGTGGGGCGGGTGCGGGGGTGGTACCGTTGGCAGTCGGCCGCGAGTTGGTGTGGTTCCCCGTGGAGACGACCGGGGGCGCTCAGCGACCACAATCTTACGAGGAGTCACAGGTGTCCCTGGACGCAGCTACGAAGAAGAAGATCGTTGAGGACTACGGGACCGGGCCGAGCGACACGGGCTCCCCGGAAGTGCAGATCGCGCTGCTCACGTACCGGATCAACGAGCTCACTGAGCACCTGAAGTTCCACAAGCACGACCACCACAGCCGGCGGGGTCTGCTGCTGCTGGTCGGGCAGCGGCGGCGGTTGCAGGGCTACCTGCAGAAGACCGACATCGTGCGCTACCGTGCGTTGATCGAGAAGCTGGGGCTGCGCCGCTAGCCGGTTCCCAGCCACATGCTGTGAGCAGGAGCGGTCCGTTCGTCACGGACCGCTCCTGTCGTGTACCCGCTGTGTGCCGGGCCGGACCAAGCTGGCGACTTTTCCGGTTAGAGTGGGTAGCGGAAAAGTTCAATACGTTTTAGGGAACTGAAGAGGCACTGCGCGACGTGGCTCGCGTCGAAGTGGCCGGTTGGGCGCCGATCTTCGGTAGTGGCCCTCGGGATGTAACGCACCCGGGGGCTTCGATCGAAGACCGGGCCGCCACACGGCGGCGTGGGCCCACGACAAACGCGTCCTCTTCAGTCCGCCGCATACGAACTGAGGAGTACCTCTTGTCCGAGGGTGTTTTCACCACCGAGGCTTTGATCGACAACGGCCCGTTCGGCCAGCGCACCGTGCGCTTCGAGACGGGCCGGCTGGCCCGTCAGGCCGCCGGGTCCGTCGTCGCGTATCTGGACGAGGAGACGATGGTCCTTTCGGCGACCACCGCCTCGAAGTCCCCCAAGGACTCTCTCGACTTCTTCCCGCTGACGGTGGATGTCGAGGAGCGCATGTACGCCGTGGGGCGCATCCCCGGCTCGTTCTTCCGGCGCGAGGGCCGGCCCAGTGAGGACGCGATCCTCACCTGCCGGCTCATCGACCGGCCGCTGCGTCCGTCCTTCGCGAAGGGCCTGCGCAACGAGGTGCAGGTCGTGGCGACCATCATGGCGCTGAACCCGGACCACCTCTACGACGTCGTGGCGATCAACGCCGCCTCGGCCTCCACGCAGCTGGCGGGCCTGCCGTTCTCCGGTCCGATCGGCGGCGTGCGCGTCGCCCTGATCCAGGACCGCTGGGTCGCCTTCCCGACCCACACCGAGCTCGCCGACGCCGTGTTCGACATGGTCGTGGCCGGCCGGGTGCTGGACGACGGCGACGTCGCGATCATGATGGTCGAGGCCGAGGCCACCAGCCAGACCGTGGCCCTGGTCGCCGGCGGCTCCACCGCCCCGACCGAGGAGGTCGTCGCCGACGGCCTGGAGGCCGCCAAGCCGTTCATCAAGGCGCTGTGCGTGGCCCAGCAGGAGCTGGCCGCGCAGGCCGCCAAGGAGACCGCGGAGTTCCCGCGCTTCCTGGACTACCAGGACGACGTCCTGGAGGCCGTGACCGCGACCGCCAAGACCGAGCTGGCCAACGCGCTGACCATCGCCGGCAAGCAGGAGCGCGAGGAGGAGCTCGACCGCGTCAAGGCGCTGGTCGTGGAGAAGCTCGCGCAGCAGTTCGAGGGCCGCGAGAAGGAGATCGGCGGCGCGTTCCGCGCGCTGACCAAGAAGCTGGTCCGCGAGCGCATCATCCGCGACCAGGTCCGTATCGACGGCCGCGGCGTGCGGGACATCCGTCCGCTGTCCGCCGAGGTCGAGGTCGTGCCGCGGGTGCACGGCTCGGCGCTGTTCGAGCGCGGCGAGACCCAGATCCTGGGCATCACCACGCTGAACATGCTCCGGATGGAGCAGCAGCTGGACACGCTGAACCCCGAGACGCGCAAGCGCTACATGCACAACTACAACTTCCCGCCGTACTCCACCGGTGAGACCGGCCGCGTGGGCTCGCCCAAGCGCCGCGAGATCGGCCACGGCGCCCTCGCCGAGCGTGCGCTCGTCCCGGTCCTGCCGGCCCGCGAGGACTTCCCCTACGCGATCCGCCAGGTGTCCGAGGCGCTGAGCTCCAACGGCTCCACCTCGATGGGCTCGGTCTGCGCCTCGACCATGTCCCTGCTGAACGCCGGCGTGCCGCTGAAGGCGCCGGTCGCCGGTATCGCGATGGGCCTGGTCTCGGCGGAGATCGACGGCAAGACCGAGTACGTCGCGCTGACCGACATCCTCGGGGCCGAGGACGCCTTCGGCGACATGGACTTCAAGGTCGCCGGCACCAAGGACTTCGTCACCGCCCTGCAGCTGGACACCAAGCTGGACGGCATCCCGGCCTCGGTCCTGGCCGCCGCCTTGAAGCAGGCCAAGGACGCCCGCCTGCACATCCTGGACGTCATGATGGAAGCCATCGACGTCCCGGACGAGATGAGCGAGTTCGCTCCGCGCATCATCTCGGTGAAGATCCCGGTGGACAAGATCGGCGAGGTCATCGGCCCGAAGGGCAAGATGATCAACCAGATCCAGGAGGACACCGGCGCGGAGATCACGATCGAGGACGACGGCACGATCTACATCGGCGCCGCCAACGGCTCGGCCGCCGAGGCCGCGCGGACCACGATCAACCAGATCGCCAACCCGACGATGCCGGAGGTCGGCGAGCGCTACCTGGGGACCGTGGTGAAGACCACGACCTTCGGCGCGTTCGTCTCCCTGATGCCCGGCCGCGACGGCCTGCTGCACGTCTCCCAGCTGAAGAAGCTGGCCGGCGGCAAGCGGGTGGAGAACGTCGAGGACGTGATCAAGGTCGGCGACAAGGTGCAGGTGGAGATCGCCGAGATCGACTCCCGCGGCAAGCTCTCGCTGATCCCGGTGCTGCCGGAGGGCGAGGGCGCCGAGGCCAAGGCTGAGGCGAAGGCCGAGTAGCAGCCTTGTACCCGGTCGAGACCCTGATCGCCGGGCAGAACGGCAACGGCACTGTGCGCCGTACCGTCCTGCCCGGCGGTTTGCGCGTGGTCACCGAGACCATGCCATCTGTTCGGTCCGTGACGTTCGGCATCTGGACCGGCATCGGCTCGCGCGACGAGCACGCCGAGGAGTCCGGAGCCACGCACTACCTGGAGCACCTGCTCTTCAAGGGCACGGCGAAGCGGTCGGCGCTGGAGATCTCGGCGGCCCTGGACGCGGTCGGCGGCGAGATGAACGCCTTCACCGCCAAGGAGTACACGTGCTACTACGCGCGTGTGCTCGACACCGACCTGCCGCTGGCCATCGACGTGATCTGCGATCTGGTCACCTCCGCGCTCATCCGCCCCGACGACGTGGCCTCCGAGCGCAATGTCATCCTCGAAGAAATGGCGATGACGGAGGACGAGCCCGCCGACCAGATCCACGACGAGTTCGCCTTCGCCCTGCTCGGCGACTCGCCGCTGGGCCGGCCGATCCTCGGCTCGGTCGAGTCGGTCAACGCCCTGACCAGGGACGCGATCGCCGAGTACTACCACTCCCACTACACCGACGACCACCTGGTGGTCTCGGCGGCCGGCAACCTCGACCACGACGTGGTGGTGGCGCTGGTGGACGCGGCGTTCGCGCAGGCCCGCGGGGTCCGGGACGCCGACCGCCAGCCGGTCGTCCCGCGCATCGGCGGCGACTGCGGCGTCTCGCACTCCGGCCTGCGCCTGGTGTCCAAGCCGACCGAGCAGACGCATGTCGTGCTCGGCGTGCCGGGCGTGGCCCGCAACGACCGCCGCCGCTACCCGCTGGGCATCCTGTCCACGATCCTCGGCGGCGGCATGTCCTCGCGGCTGTTCCAGGAGGTCCGCGAGAAGCGAGGCCTGGCTTACTCGGTCTACAGCTTCTCCACGCACCATGCCGACTGCGGCATGTTCGGCGTCTACGCCGGCTGCCAGCCGGAGAACTTCACCGAGGTGCTGAAGATCTGCCGCGACGAGGTCGCCAAGATCGCCGACGGCGGCGTCACCGAGGAGGAGCTGCGCCGCGGCATCGGCCAGGTGCGCGGGTCCACGGTGCTCTCGCTGGAGGACACCGGGTCGCAGATGACCCGGATCGGCAAGAACGAACTCGTCTACGGCGAGCACCTCACCATCGAGGAGCTGCTGGAGCGGGTGGAGTCGGTGACGTTGGAGGACGTCAAGGAGGTCGCCGAGGAGTTCCTGCGGCGCCCCCAGGCGATCGCGGTCATCGGCGACTACGAGGACGCTTCATCGTTCGAAGGGGCCCTGGGATGACCAGTGTGACGCACGCTCTGGGGCAGTCGGTCGTGAAGGTCGCGGTGTTCGGGGCGGCCGGCCGGATGGGGCAGGCAGTCTGCCGCGCCGTGCTGGACGCGCCGGGCCTGGACCTGGTCGCGCAGATCGACGCCGACGACGACCCGCAGCGCGCGGTCGAGGCCGGCGCCGAGGTCGCGGTCGACTTCACGCACCCCGGCGTGACCGTGCAGAACATCGAGTTCTGCGTCCGCCACGGGATCAACGTGGTGGTCGGCACCTCCGGCTTCGACGAGGTCCGGCAGGACCAGGTCCGCGCGCTGCTGCACGGTACTGACGTGCGGGTCCTGGTCGCCCCGAACTTCTCCATCGGCGCCGTGCTGATGATGCGGTTCGCGGCGGCGGCGGCGCCGTACTTCGAGAGCGTGGAGATCGTCGAGCTGCACCACCCGGACAAGGTCGACGCGCCCTCGGGCACGGCCACCCGCACCGCGGAGCTGGTCGCCGAGGCCCGCGCGGCGGCCGGGAGCGCGCCGATGCCCGACGCCACGAAGACCGGTCTGGACGGTGCCCGCGGTGCGGTGGTCGAGAGCATCCCGGTGCACTCGGTCCGGCTGCGCGGCCTGATCGCGCACCAGGAAGTGCTGCTCGGCACCGTCGGCGAGACGCTGACGATCCGCCACGACTCGCTGGACCGCGCCTCGTTCATGCCCGGTGTGGTGCTGGCCTGCAAGAAGACCGGGACGCTCCCGGCCGGCCTGACGGTCGGCCTGGACGCGTTGCTGGATCTGTAGAACCTCGATAGGCACCCTACTTATGCGCAACCGCACCACGGCCTTGATCCTGGTCGTCATCCTGTGCTTCTACCTGCTGCTGGCCGTCCAGCGCGGGGTGTGGCTGATGGCGACCGGGAAGCCGGTGCTCGTGGTGTTCGGGCTCGGCGTGCTGATGCTGCCGGTGGTGGGTGCCTGGTTCGTGGTCACCGAGGTGCGGATGGGCAACGCCTCTTCGCGCCTCGGGACGCGGCTGGAGGCCGAGGGTCTGTGGCCGACCGAGGAGGTGCCGCGACGGCCCTCGGGGCGGCCGGATCTGAAGGCCGCCGACGAGATCTTCGAGAAACGTAAGGCCGAGGTCGAGGCCGATCCGGAGGATTGGCGCGGGTGGTATCGGCTGTCGCTGGCTTACAACGACGCCCGGGATCGGTCGCGGGCGCGTAAGGCGTTGCGCAGGGCTATCGAGCTGGACCGTCAGCGGGCCTGATCCGGCTATCGGTTCGGGGTCGGGGTCACTGCCTGCTGCTGATCGGAGCGGCGGGAGCCCATCGTTCCGTGGAGTTCGCGGGCTTGCGTTGGGCTGAGGACCGCAGGGGTCTGCGGCGGTGCTGATCTGTAGTGCTGGCGCAGAACCTTGCCGGTTACCGGGGCGACCGGTGAGATGACGGTGATCCCGATGCGCGGCACCTTTGCGATGCGCGTCCCTATGCGGATGAATGGCCGCGCTATACGTATGCCGAGGTCTATAAGTCGCCACTGGTGGAACCCGCCTGTACGGCGCATCCATGTCGGTAGCGAGTGAATGCTGAGGATCGCCGTGAAGCGGGACGCGGCCCAGATCCGGAAGCCCACCTTTCTGAACGGCGGGTAGAGCAGGTAGTGCATTCCGCGGTGCGCGCGTTCTGAGGAGCTCAACTGCGGGCGCACTTTCTCGAAGTACGCCTTGACCTCTTCGCGGTTGCGCGGGACGTCGGCGGGGTCGCAGGTCTGGAGCTCGGCGGCGATGCGGCACTCGGCCCAGTAGCGGTCCTCGTCGGTCTTGGACAAGCGGCCGGGGCCGTAGAGCTCGTAGCACTTCAGGACGCTGTGCCATCCCGTTATGTGGATCCACAGTTGGGACTCTGGGTTGTTGGCGCTATAGCGTTTCCCGGTAATGGGTTCGACGCCGGTGGCTTTGGCGTGGACGCGCATCAGGAATTCGGAGGCTTGAACGACGGTGCGGCTGTCGCCGACGGCCACTGTTAGGAAGTAGGCGAGGGTCTGGTCGAGGCGGCCGTGCGGGTCCTCGTAGATGCCGCCGCTGTCGGCGACCGCCGCGGCCAGCGAAGGGTCGAAGTGCTCCAGTACGACGGCGCGCTGGAAGCCGATCAGCGAGGTCGGCGACGTCCAGACCCTCCAGCTCACCGAGTCCGGGCCGAAGAAGCCGTTGTCGAGGCTGCGCAGTGGTCCGCGGTCGGGGGAGACCGGGACTTCTTCGGCGCTGGGGTGGGGCATCTTGTGTGCCTCCTCTACAGTGGGAGCCGGAATTACTACCGGCGCGTAGCAATATGCTACGCGGGAGTAGCTTTGTAAAGGGGCCGGTGTGGCGGCGGAGAACGGACGGCGGCGGCGGGAGTACGCGCCGCGGGTACCGATCGAGCAGCGTCGCAGGGAGTTGCTGGACGCGGCGCTGCGGATCGTCGTCCAGGACGGGCACGCGGCGGTGACGATGGAGGCGGTGGCGGCGGGCGCCGGGGTCACCAAGCCCGTGGTGTACGGCGTGTTCCCGAACCGGGAGGCGCTGCTGGGGGAGTTGCTGCGGCGGGAGCAGGGGGCCGCGCTGGAGCAGCTGGTGGAGTTGCTGCCGGGGCTGCGCAAGGGGCTCAAGGACGGAGCGCATCCCGCGGATGTCCTGGCCGACGCGCTCGACGGGTTCCTGGCGGCGGTCCGGGCGGCGCCGGAGCGGTGGTCCTGCATCGTGCTGCCGATGGCCGACATGCCCCCGCAGTTTAACGCGGCGCGGGAGGAGGCGCGGGGGTTGGTGCTGGCCTCGGCGGAGGAGCTGGGGCGGTGGATCACGCGGACGTTCGACGCGCCGGCCGATCTGGATCCGGAGCTGATCGCGCACACGGTGGTGACGCTCGCGGAGATGGCGGCTCGGCTGGTGCTGACCGATCCGGGGAGGTATGAGCCGGCGAGGTTTGTGAAGGGGTTGCGGGCGGCTGTGGGGTTGGTTCGCTGACCAGCAAACCGAACCAACGAACCGAACCAACGAACCGAACCAACGAACCGAACCAACGAACCCGACCGGAAATCGAACCAGCAAACCCGACCAGCAAGCCGAACCAGCAAACCCGACCAGCAAGCCGAACCAGCAAACCCGACCAGCAAGCCGAACCAGCGAACCCGACCAGCAAGCCGAACCAGCAAACCGAACCAGCAAACCCGACCGGAAAGCGAACTAGCAAACCCGATCAGCAAGCCGAACCAGCGAACCCGACCAGCGAACTCGCCAAGCGAACCGGAGTCAGCGAACTCGGCAAGCGAACCCGACCAGCAAACCGATCAGATCTGCGCCAGCGTCGACGGCCAGCGTCGGTCGCGCCAGTCCTGCAGGAAGTCCTCGACGCGGGCTGCGACGGCGTCGCGTTGGGTCAGCATGAAGAACATGTGGCCGCCGCGGAAGAACTCGATCTCGGAGTCGCGGATGCCTACGCGGGTGGCCAGGGCGGCGGCGGGCTTCATGCTGCGGTCGCGGCGGGCGTGGAGGATGAGGGTCGGGGCGTTGATGGCGGGGAGGCGGTCGGTGCCGTCGTAGGTGGTGCCGGCGGTGAGTTGGTGGTGGTGCGCGTAGTGCGGTTGGCGCTGTAGTTCGCCTGCTCCGCGGAGGAGGTGGAGGCGTTTCGCGAGGGCCAGGAGCCGTGCCGGGAGTGACATGCGTAATCGGCCGGTTCCGGTGGCGGCGGTGGAGATCAGGACCAGGCGGTCGATGCGGGTCGGGTATTCGGCGGCGAGTTCCATGGCGATGCGGCCGCCCATGGAGACGCCGACCACGTTGGCTCGGGATATGCCGAGGGCGTCCATGAGGCCGAGGGTGTCGTCGGCCATCATCGGGATCGAATACGGCGTGTCCGGCTTGTCGGTGCGGCCGGCGCCTCGGTTGTCGAAGGTGATCACGCGGAAGCTGCGCGCCAGCAGGTCGGTGAAGGGTGCGAACACGGTCAGATCCACGCCGAGGCCGCCGATGAACACCAGGGGCGGGCCCTCGCCGTGGATCTCGTAGTAGACGTCGATGTCGCCGACTCGAACCGTTGGCACTCAGCCAGGATAGGCCCGTTGTGGGCCGCTGACCTGAGAAAACGGCCTCGATATGGTTTCAGATGACGGCGGTCGCCTCGACCTCGATCAGCGCCTCGGGCAGGAACAGCGACGCGACCTCGACCGTGGTGCTGGTCGGTGCGGGCAGCCCCTGGAAGTACTCGCCGCGCACGTCGCCGTACTCGCGGATGCGCGAGATGTCGGTCAGGAACGTGCGCAGGCTGACGACGTCCGCCAGCGTCGCGCCGTGTGCCGCCAGCACCTCGCTGATCAGGTCCATGACACGGCGGGCCTGGGCGCGCAGGTCGTCGCCACCGACGATCTTGTGGTTGTCGTCCCAGGCGACCTGGCCGGCCAGCATCAGCAGTGTGCGTTCGCCGAGCGGGATCACGGCGACGTTGGAGAAAGCTTTGTGCGGCGAACTGGGGACGCCGGCGGGATTGTCGAGAGTGAAAGCGGTCATGGGGCGAAGCTATGTCCGCGCGCCGTGATACCAGAAGCGAATAGTCGGCATGAATCCCATGCCCGGCTAGCATGGCTCGCCATGGACACCGCGCTGCTCGAAGTCTTCCTGGAGGTTGCGCGGCGCGAGTCGTTCACCGCGGCGGCCGGTTCGCTGGGCTACACGCAGTCGGCGATATCGCGGCAGATAGCCGCGCTGGAATCGTCGGTCGGCACCCCGCTGTTCGACCGCCTCCCACGGGGCGTACGGCTGACGGAGGAAGGCCGGGCCTTGGTCCCGCACGCGACGGCCGTCGTAGGCCGTCTACGGGCCGCTGTGGCCGATGTACGGGCCGTCCGGACGCTGGGCGGCGGGGGCCTCCGGCTCGGTGCGATCCCGACGGCCGACATGGCCCTGATTCCGGGGGCGATCGCGAGGTTCCGGCAAGCGCATCCGGCGGTCGTCGTGACACACACCGAAGGGCTCACCCGCGGGCTGGTCGTGGACGTCCGCGAAGGAGACCTGGACCTCGCGGTGATCGGTACCGCGCACCCCGAGCCGGCCTTCGAGGGCGTACATCTGCGCAAGCTGATGGACGACGCCCTGTCGGTGGCACTGCCGCTCGGCCATCGCCTAGCGGACCGGGACCTGCTGTCGCTGTCCGATCTCGAAGGCGAGAACTGGATCGCGGGTCAGCCGCGCACGCAAGACACGCTGATCGCCGGCGTGCAGGACACGGACTTCCAGCCGCGGATCCCTTACGTGGTCCTGGAATGGTCCGCGAAGCAGGGGTTCGTGGCGGCCGGGCTGGGCGTCACCCTGGTCCCGACGCTGGCGGCCGCCGCGGTGCGATCGGACGTGGTCGTGGTGGCGCTGGATCCGCAGGAGGTGACCCCGCGGTCGGTGTTCGTCGCGACGCCCGAAGGCGTGGAAGACAGTGCGGCGGTCACGGCCTTTCTGGAGCTCTTGGGACTGCCCGCCCTTGATCGGTGACACGTCCGGAATCCGCCAGTAGGCACGAGCGGCGCGGCGGACGATTGATGCATGCACACCGTTCCCGGTATCAAAGTCCTGTATTTCGGAACCCCCGTCGTCCTGATCACGACCCGCAACGAGGACGGCACCCCCAACATCGCCCCGATGTCCTCGGCCTGGTGGCTCGACGGAAACGCCGTGCTGGGGCTGGGAAACTCCTCGCAGACCTCCGCCAATATCGCCCGCGAGGGCGAGTGCGTCCTGAACCTGCCTTCTTCCGACATGGTCGAATACGTCGACCGCATCGCCATGACCACGGCGCGCAAGGAGATCTCGCCGTACCGCATAGAGCAGGGCTACCGGACCGAACGCGACAAGTTCGGCCTGGCCGGGCTGACCGAGCAGGCCTCAGAGCTGGTTTCCCCGCCTCGGATCCTGGAGTGCCCGATCCAGATGGAGTGCCGGCTGACCACGGCGCATCCGGTCGGTGGGAAGGGACATCTGACGGCGTTCGAGGTCGAAGTGCTCCGGACACACGTCGAGGAGAAGCTGGTCATCCCGGGCACGCACTACATCGACCCGGAGGCGTGGGACCCGCTGATCATGAAGTTCTGCGAGTTCTTCGGCGGCGGGCAGCCGGTGCACGCCTCGCGGCTGGCCGCCGGTTGGATGATGCCGCACACTCTGCGGAACCTTCCGGTAACGGACGGTGTCGGCGCCGAACCCGCGCTCAGTGGGTCAGCGTCAGCCTGATCGCCAGGCCCGGGAGCAGCAGCCCGAACGCGCTGAACGCCAGCGGGCCGTGTGCGCCGCAGTGCAGCCGCCGCGTGGAGCCCTCGCGGACCTCCACCGAGACCTTCTTGGAGTACATGCCGTCCAGGGAGAGCTCGACCACGTGCACGCCGGAGTCCACGGCGAACTCGGCGGCGCCGTTCTGCGCGAGCCGGCCGACGGCGACACCGTCGATCCACACCCGGTAGGGCCGCGGACGCAGCTGGAACCCGCTGCGGCGGGTGAGGGCTATCGTTCCGGACATGCTGGACCTGCCTGATTCGGACACTGGCGGACACTGGCTGACACTGGCGGACATCAGTGGATGCAAGGAGCGTAAACGCCGAGGGCGGCACCGGAACCCGGTGCCGCCCTCGGCGTTACGTGATCGTCGCCTACCTAGGATGCCGCCGCCGCTGCGAAGCGTGACATGGCGTGCTCCACCAGGCGGATCAGGGTCAGCTTGGTGGACTCCCGGCTGCGGGCGTCGCAGGTGACCACCGGCACGTCCGGCGGGATCGACAGCGCCTCGCGCACGTCGGCGACCTCGTGGGTGAGCATGCCGTCGAAGCAGTTCACGCCCACGATGTACGGCAGGCCGGCGTCCTCGAAGTAGTCGATGGCCGAGAAGCAGTCCGCCAGCCGGCGGGTGTCCACCAGCACCACCGCGCCGATGGCGCCGCGGCACAGGTCGTCCCACATGAACCAGAAGCGGTTCTGGCCCGGTGTGCCGAACAGGTAAAGGATCAGCTCGCGGTCCAGGGACACCCGGCCGAAGTCCATGGCCACCGTGGTGGTGACCTTGCCCGGCACCACGCTGAGGTCGTCCACGCCCTCGGAGGCGGCGGTCATGACGGCCTCGGTGGTCAGCGGGGCGATCTCCGAGACCGCGCCGACGAAGGTGGTCTTGCCGACGCCGAAGCCGCCGGCTACGACGATCTTCACCGACGTGGTCGGGCCCACCGCGGGCTGCGGCTCGGGCTCCTGTCCGTAAGGGGAGTAGTTCACTGCACGGCCTCCTTTCTACAGATTGCGGAGCCCGATGAGGACTCGTTCGAGGAGCGCGAGGTTGGGCTGGCCGGAATCGGTCTCGCCGGGTTGCTGGATGGTGACCAGGCCGGCGTCCGACATGTCGCCCAACAGCACCCTGACCACCCCCAGCGGCATGCGCATCAGCGCCGCGACCTCCGCGACCGACTTCAGCTCGACGCACAGCTCGCAGATGCGCTGGTGCTCCGGCTCCCGGCCGGGAAGGCGCGATCGTCCGTTGTCCGTCGTGGATACCAACGCCTCGATGGGCAATTGGTAACGGGCCCGCGTGCGGCCCCGGGTCAGCGCGTAGGGGCGGACGAGGGGCGAGGAATCGTGGGCGCTGCTCACGGCCGCGTGCTCCTGTCGCTCGTCTCGGCTTGGGGAAGGGGGGTCACCGGGCGTCCTCTCAGCGCGGCAGCGACGACTGGAGCTCGGCACGCAGTGCCGGCGTCAGGACGTCGCCGGCCCGCTCGACGAGCAGGGCCATTTCATAGCCGATCAGGCCCATGTCGCAATCCGAGGAAGCGAGTACGGCCAGGGCCGAACCATCCGAGATGGCCATCACGAACAGGAAACCACGGACCATCTCCACGACGGTCTGCGTCACCGCGCCGCCCTCGAAGATGCGCGCGGCGCCCTGGGTCAGCGACGACAGGCCGCTGGCCACGGCCGCCAGCTGGTCGGCCCGGTCGCGGGGGAATCCGTCGGACACCGCCAGAAGCAGGCCGTCGGAGGAGACCACCACCGTGTGCGCGACCCCCGGGACGCGGTCCACGAAGTTGGTGATCAGCCAGTTGAGATTCCTGGCGGCTTGGGTCAGGTTCGGGTCGTTCACGGTAGCTCAGTCCTGCTTTCCTGGCTCAGGAGCACCGAAGGCGGCCGGGCCGTCGGACGCGGTGGGGTTGGCGGGATCGGAGGGCTGCGACTCGCCGGGGATGCCGGCGGCGTCGCGGCCCTGGCGCAGCCCATTGTGGAAGCTGGCCAGGCGGGAGCGCACGGCCTCGGCCGAGCGCGCCGGGATCGGCGAGGGCGCGGTCTTGGCGGCGCCGCTGCCGTCCGCCGAGCCGGGCACCAGGTTGGACCGCGGGACGCGCTTGGGGAGGCCCTTGGGGGTCAGCCCGGCCGCGACCGGCTTGCTGACCACCTGGGCGGCCTTCCATCCGTCGTCACCCGGCGACTGCCAGGCCTGTCCCGCGGAGCTCTGGTCGTCGTTCATGGGCTCCTTGGGTTCCTCGTGCGGTGCGGCGGGCCGGGCCGCACCGCCGACCGCGGTGTCGGCGGCCGACGGCGCCGGCGGGGTCGGGGCTCCGG
>NZ_JAACYW010000318.1 GCF_015356825.1 Catenulispora rubra
CCAACAAAGCTCCCCCCGACCCCCGAAGGACCGACCATGTTCGCGACCACCGGCCTCCCGCCCACCGGCACCGACGTCGAGCGCTCGCCGCTCGCGCTCGGCACCCTCATAGCCTGCTGTCTGGCCGTGTGCCTGGCGCAGATCGGCGTCGCGATCCCGGCGACCCTCAACGGCCTGTTCCAGCAGGACCTGCATCCTGTCGGCTCGCAGCTGACCTGGATCTCCGACGCGTTCCTGCTGCCGGTCAGCGTTCTGGAGCTCACCTTCGGCGTGCTGGGGGACCTGTTCGGCCGCAAGCGCCTGCTGATCGGCGGCGCCGTGCTGCTGGGCCTGGGCGAGTCGGTCTCGGCGGCGTCGCACGGCGTCCACGCGTTGTGGGCCGGCCAGGCGCTGTCCGGGATCGGCGCCGCGGCGCTGTTCCCGACCTCGCTGGCGATGATCGTCGCCGGGACCCGGGGGCACGGCGAGCGCGCGCGGCTCATCGCGCTGTGGGCCGGGCTGCTCTCGGTCGGCGGCGCGCTCGCGCCGGTGCTCGGCGGGTTCACCGCCGCGCACGGGTCCTGGCGCTGGTCGTTCGTCGTCGTCGCGGTCGTGGCCGGCGTCAGTGCCCTGACCAGCCTGCTGCTGGCCCGCGACTCCCGCTCGCCGGGCGGCCGCTCGCTCGACCTCGGCGGCCAGATCACCATCGGCGTCAGCCTGTTCGCGCTGCTCTACGCCGTCATCCAGGGCCCCTCCGACGGCTGGGGCTCCGGTCCGGTCGTCGCCGGGTTCGTCGTCGCGGCGCTCTTCCTGGCACTGTTCGTCGTCGCCGAGCGCCGGGCGGCCTCGCCGTTGCTGCGGCTGGGGATCTTCGCCAACCACGGGTTCGCGGTGGCGTCGGTGGTGGCCGTGGTCGGCATGTTCAGCTTCCTCGGCACCGCCTACGCCACCTCCATCCGGCTCGGTCCGATCCAGCACCAGAGCCCGCTGCGGACCTCGGTCGCCTTCCTGCTCCTCAACGGCCTGACCCTGCTGCTGATCCCGGTGACCTCGCGGCTGCTGGCCCGGATGCCGGCCCGCTGGCTGCTGGCGATCGGCCTGCTCCTGATGGCCGCCGGCGACTTCCTGGCCGCGACGCTACCCGTCGGCGACCGGACGCTGACCGTGCTGGTGCTGCCGCTGGGTCTGGTCGGCACCGGGTTCGCCTTCACCGTGTCGTCGATCACCGCGACCGCGGTCAACACGGTGGAACCGGCGCTGGAGGGGATGGCCAGCGCCACCACCAACCAGCTGCGGGACTTCGGGTTCACGCTGGGCCCGGCGGTGGTCGGGGCGATCGCGCTGAGCAACGCCGCGTCCGGGTTCCAGGCCCGGCTCGGCCGCTCGTCGCTGGACCCGGCCGTCAAAGCCGCGGCGTCGCACGTCATGGCCGAAGGCGGCCCGCTGGCCGTGAACTCGGTCCCGCCGGACTCGCCGCCCGGACACGCCGGGCCGCTGGCCTTCGACGCGCTCGGGCACGGCTACTCGATCGGGTACCTGGTGTGCGGTGTCGCGGCGCTGGCCAGTTGTCTGCTGGTGGTCGGTGCGCTGCGTCGCGGCGACGCCGAGACTGTGCAGTAGAAAACAAAGCAGTAGAGACGCCAAGACTGTGCGGTAGTAGGAAGGGGAAATGACCGAACCCGGCGGGAGGACGGCCGCCGACCGGCTCCTGGCCGTGCTGGCGGCGTTCGACCACGCGCACGCGGCGCTGACCCTGACCGACGTCAGCCGCCGCGCCGGCCTCACGCTGCCCACAGCGCACCGCCTCGTCGGGATGCTCACCGCCTGGGGCGCGCTCGAACGCGACGCGTCGGGGGCATACCGCATCGGCCTGCGGCTGCTGGAGCTCGCCGCGCTCGCCCCGCGCGGCCTGGTGCTGCGGGAGGCCGCCATGCCGTTCCTGGAGGACCTGTTCGAGGCCACCCACGAGAACGTCCAGCTCGCGGTACGGGACGCCGCGGAGGTGGTCTACGTCGAGCGCATCGCCGGACGCTCGGCGGTCGGCGTGAAAACGCAGGTCGGGGCACGCTGGCCGCTGCACGCCACCGGCGTCGGCCTGGTGCTGCTCGCCCACAGCCCGGCCGGCTTCCAGGACGGATACCTGGCTGGGCCGCTGGCCTCCTTCACCGACCACACCGTCACCGATCCGCAGCGCCTGCGCCGGATGCTCGCCGAAGTCCGGCACTCCGGCTGCGCGGTCAGCGAGCGCCAGATCACCGACGACGCGCTGTCCGTGGCCGCGCCGGTCCGCGGTCCGCACGGCGACGTCGTCGCCTCCGTCTCCGTGGTCGTCCACGCCGCCGGCGCGCGGCCGAACGCGCTGATCCCGGCGCTGCGCGTGGCCGGCGCGGGCATCTCCCGCGCCCTGGGCTGGCAGCCGCCGTGGCAGCCGCCGACGGGGGCTTCCGCCTGACGGAAGTCGTGTTGTCGCCGAATGCGGGCGTTGCGACGCTCGACGCGACACCGCGCTTCTCTCCTCTGGAGTCCTCCCATGGCCACAGCTTTCGCCCGCAACCAGTGGTACGTCGCCGCCTACGGCAGCGAAGTCGGCCGTTCCTTCCTGGGACGGACCGTCCTCGGCGAACCGATCGTGTTCTACCGCACGGCGCAGGACGGTCGCGCCGTCGCGCTCGCAGACCGCTGCGTCCATCGCCGCTACCCGCTGTCCGAGAGCCGCCTGGACGGAGACACGGTCGTCTGCGGCTACCACGGCTTCACCTACGACACGTCCGGGACCTGCGTCTCCGTCCCCGGCCAGCAGCGCATTCCGCGAACGGCGCGCGTCGCGTCCTATCCGGTCGAGGAGCTGGACTCGTTCGTGTGGGTGTGGATCGGCGATCCCGAACTCGCCGACGAGAAGCTGATTCCGCGGGCCCCGCACATGACCGACCCGGACTTCGTCACGGTCTCGGGGATGGAGCCCGTCGACTGCGACTACGGTCTGCTCGTCGACAACCTCCTCGACCTCTCGCACGAGACCTACCTGCACGGCGGCTACATCGGCACCCCGGAGGTCGCCGACACGCCGATCACCACCGACGCCGACGAGCAGGCCGGGATCGTCCGCGTGGCCCGGCACATGATGGACGCGGCGTGCCCGCCCTTCTACGCGAAGTCGACCGGCATCCAGGGCCGCATCACGCGCCTGCAGGACATCGAGTACTTCGCGCCGTGTCTGTACCTGCTGCACAGCCGCATCACGCCGGCCGGAGAGCAGAGCCCGGCGTTCCGCACCGAGATCACCTATGCGATCACCCCCTCGGCGCCCGGCGCGGTCTACGACTTCTGGGCCGTGTCGCGGAACTTCGCCACCGACGACTCCGAGGTCACCGAGTTCCTTCGCGACTTCAACCACCAGGTCGTGATGCAGGACGTCGTCGCGCTGAACATCCTCCAGAAGGCCCTCGACTCCGAGCCGGCGGGTTACCAGGAGCTCAGCATCGGTATCGACGCCGGCGGGCTGGCGGCGCGCCGGATCCTCGCGCAGCTGGCCGCGCGGTGAGCGTGAGTCAGGGCTCTGATCTATCGCACGCAGTCGTCGTCGCGGAACGCCGAGACGAGGCCGAGGACGTCGTCACGCTGACGCTGCGGCGCGCGGACGGTTCCGCGCTGCCGCCTTGGCTACCCGGTGCGCACGTGGATCTGGTGCTCGGCAACGGTTTGGAGCGTCAGTACTCGCTGTGTGGGGACCCGTCGGACGCCGGCTCGTGGCGCGTAGCAGTGCTGCGGGAGCCGGACGGACGCGGGGGATCGGAGTACGTCCACACGCAGCTGTCGGTCGGGACCCGGGTTTCGGTCCGCGGGCCGCGCAACCACTTCGAGCTGCTTTCTGCCGAGCGCTATCTGTTCATCGCCGGCGGCATCGGCATCACGCCGATCCTTCCGATGATCGCCGCGGTTGAGGCTTCCGGCGCGCAGTGGTCGCTGTTGTACGGCGGACGGAGCCGGTCCTCGATGGCGTTCGTCGACGAACTGGCCCGCTACGGCGACCGGGTCGTCCTCCGTCCGCAGGACCGGCACGGCCTGCTCGATCTCGCCGCGCACCTCGGCGCGCCCAGGCCGGGGACCAGGATCTACTGCTGCGGGCCGGGCGGCCTGCTCGACGCGGTTGAAGCACATTGCCGCACCGCCGGGTGGCCCGAACCGCACGTCGAGCGCTTTCAGCCCAAGGCGGACGCTGCGACTGGCGCTGCCCGGCGGTTCGAGATCGAGCTGTCCCGTACCGGCCGCACACTCGACGTCCCGGCCGACGCCTCGATCCTCGATGTCGTGCGCGCTGCCGGCGTGCCGGTCCTCTACTCCTGCACCGAGGGCACCTGCGGCACGTGCGAGACCGACGTCCTGGACGGCGTCCCCGACCACCGCGATTCCGTTCTCACCGGTGCGGAGCGCGCGGCCGGGGACACGATGATGATCTGCGTGTCGCGGGCGAGGACCGACCGGCTGGTTCTGGATCTTTGACCGGGAGTGCGGCGAGGCAACCGGGCGATTGCGTGGTCGCTTACGTGGTTTCGCCGATGTGGAGAAGCACAAGAGACGCGAAACTCAGTGCTTCACAACCCCGACCTTGATCTATATGGAGTCACGATGGCACAACAAGCCACCATTCAACTCAATGGGCGGCACAGCCCCATGGCATGGCTGCTCTACCTGACCAAGCTCACCGTCGAAATCGACGGCACGCCGCAAGCGGGCTCCTGGGGAGACCGCGCCATCCCGGTCGCCCCCGGTCGGCACGAGGTGAAGGTCTACTTCAAGTACATCACCAAGTCGCGCTGCTGCGAAGCGTCGGCGAAGGTCGACGTCGCCGACGGTCAGACCGTCGCCATGGAGTATCGGAGCCCGATGATGATGACCTCGGCCGGCCGCCTGACGGTTCTTGGCTGAGACGCCCGGGGAGCGTCCGATGACGCGGATTTCGCAGCAGGGCGCGGGCGGGCGTCCAGGTGTGGTCGGCCGGCTCCCGCTCCGGTACGTTCTCTGGCCCGCCGCCTTCCCCGGCGCATCCCGGGCCCGGGTCCCCGCGCACGCGCTGGCCGTACTGGTGGTCCTGGCCTCGGTGTGTGTGTCGTTCAGCCTCTTCTACTGGGCCGACGATCCACAGGTCGTCCACGGTGTCGGCGCGGCAGCGGTATGCCTGCCGATACCGCTCCTGCTGATGTGCGCCACGCTGGTCGGCGCTCTGCGGGGTCGGCGCGAGGCAGGGTACGCACTCCTGGTTGCCGCAGCCTGGGTGATGTCTGCGCTCATGGCCCCCTGCGCGGTGCTGCTTACCTGGCTGTCGAACGACAACGACTACTGCACGGCGAATCTCCCCGTGCATCCCCTCGCGGGAAGCGTCGTGCCGCTGTGTCTGGTGGCGGCGCTGGCAGCCGGATCGTCGGCCGCGTGGATCGTATGGACGCTGTCACGCCGCCGAGCGCAGCCCGCCGCGTTGTACGTCGTGTGGCTCGCCACGGTCGCCGCCACCATCGTGCTGGCCCTGGCCGCGCCGCTCCACGCGGCTCAGACCTGCGGCACGGCGAGCTGATCAAGCGGGGCGTCGGCGTCCTGCGGCTGTTGTCGTGAGCGGTGCTGTCGCGAGTGGCGCTGTCGTGCGGAAAACCCGCTCCAGGAGCACGGTGCGCGGCGGTACGTGCCGATTCTGAAACAGTTTCGCTGCCCGGCCTGGCAGGGGCCTAACATCGCCTTGAGGCGCGCGAACCTGACGTGCCTCGCATCGCTCCACCACCCCTGTGGGTGGATTGCGGGAGGCGGGGGATCATGAGATTCGGACTGCTGGGGCCTTTAGAAATACACATCGACGCGCGCCCCGTCCCGCTGTCCGGTGCGGGCCCCCAGACCGTCCTGGCGCTCCTGCTGGCCAGCGCGAACCAGGTCGTCGGCACCGAGATCCTCGTTGATCGCCTCTGGGGTGACGCCCCTCCGCGGGCCGCCGTGGGTTCCCTGCACAACCATGTGATGCGCCTGCGCAAGCAGCTCGGACCGCAAGCCGGGGCGAGGGTGCGAACCCTGTCGCCCGGCTACGTCATCGACGTCGCCGCCGACGAGCTCGACGTGTCCGTTTTCGAGCAAGCCTGCCGCGACGGGCACCAGGCGCTCGCCGAGGACGATTGGATGAGTGCCCGCCTGGAGTTCTCGCAGGCCGTCGGGCTCTGGCGCGGCGAGCCGGGTGCCGGGCTGCCGGACGGCATCGTCCCGGAGGCCGCCGTGCAGCGGTTGCGCGAGATGCGGTGGTCGGCCCTGGACGGCCGGATCACCGCCGACCTTCGGCTGGGCCGCTACAGCCAGGCGCTGCCGGACCTGCGGATCCTCACCGTGGAGAACCCGTTCGCGGAGGACTTCCACGCGAAGTTGATGCTCACCCTGCACCAGGCCGGGCGTCAGGGCGAGGCGCTGGCCGTGTACCAGAACCTCCGCAGAAGCTTGATCGACGAGCTCGGAGTCGAGCCCTCGGCCCGTGTGTCGGCCCTGAACGAGCGGATTCTGCGCGCCGATCCCGAACTCCGGGGCGACGACGTCGACCATGATCTGCCGGGATCGGCATCGGCATCGGGATCGGCATCGGCATCGGCATCGGGATCGGTATCGGCGCCGGTCGGGACTCCGCGCCGACTCGACGCCGTCCCGCGGCCCGTGCCGGGGCAGTTACCCCGGGACGTCCGGGACTTCACCGGGCGGCAGACGAGTGTCGCAGAGCTCTGTGAGCTCTTGCTCGAAGGCGTCGCGGACGGTCCGGCACGGCCGGTCGTGGTCTCCGCGGTCACCGGGACCGGAGGCGTGGGCAAGACGACGCTCGTCCTGCATGTCGGCCACCGGGTCCTGGCGGACTATCCGGACGGCCAGCTCTACGTCGACCTGCGCGGCACCAGCGACTCACCACGCGATCCGACCGGGGTTCTCGCCGACATCCTGCGGGACCTGGGCGAGCCGACCGGGTCCATCCCCCAGGACGCGGCGTCCTGCCAGGCCAGGTTCCGCTCGGTGACCGCCGGTCGCAGACTGCTGATCGTCCTGGACGACGCGCGGGACGCGGCGCAGGTGCGGCCGCTGCTGCCGGGCAGCGGTGCCTGCGCGGTCCTGGTCACCAGCCGCGGCCGGCTGCCGGGCCTGGTCGGCGCGGTCGGACTGAACCTGGGGGTCCTGGCCCCGGCCGAGGCCAGGGAGCTGTTCACCTCGGTGGTCGGCCCGGCGCGGGTCCGCGCCGAGCCCGAGTCGGTCGAGCAGGTCCTGCGGTTCTGCGGCGGCCTGCCGCTGGCCGTCCGGATCGCGGCCTCGCGCCTGGCCTCCCGGCCGACCTGGACCATCGCCGCGTTCGCGGCCCGCCTCGCCGACGAACACCGCCGGCTGGACGAGCTGCGGGTCGAGGACATGGCGGTGCGGGCCAGCTTCCGGCTGAGCTACACCAGCCTGCAGGACACCGACGATCCAGCCGGGGTCAGCGCGGCTCGGGCGTTCCGTCTGCTCGGGCTCATGCCCGGCCCGGACTTCGCCGCACCCGCCGCCGCGGTTCTCTTCGACGAACCACTGGACCGCGCCGAGGACGTGCTCGGTTCCCTCGTCTCCGCCAACCTGCTGGAAGAACCGTCTCCCGGCCGCTTCCGCTTCCACGAGCTGCTCGGCACGTTCGCCACCGAACTGGCCTGGTCCGAGGAGCCCGCGGCGTCGCGCGACGCCGCCGTGTCGCGCCTGCTCGGATGGTACGTCCACACGACGGTGGCGGCCGAGAAAAGCGCCCGCCCCTACCGCATCAGGGACACGAAGATTCCTGACGTCCCCGAGGTCCCCGGCCATCCGGCTCTCGAGTTCGACTCGTACGACCAGGCGATGCGCTGGTACGACCAGGAGCGAGTGAGCCTCGTCGGGGCGGTGGCGCTGGCCCGCCGAGTCGGGCGTCACGACATCGCCTGGCAGCTTCCCTATGCGTTGTACGGGTACTTCTACCTGAGCAATCGCGCGGCGGACTGGATCGCGACCCATGAATCTGCGATCGCCGCGACCCGTGAACTCGGCCATGAACACGCCGAGGCCATGATGTGGCACAAACTCGGCAACGCCTACCACACCATGGACAGGAACACAGACGCCTTCGGATGTTACGAGCGCGCACTCGTCGGCATGCGGACATTCGGCGACCGCTTGGGCGAGGCGAACACCTTGACCAACCTCGGCATGCTGAGCGCCGAGCTCGGCCGGCACAGCGACGCGCTCGAGTACAACGCACAGGGCATGAAACTCCACCGGGAGCTCGGCGATCTGGAAGGACTGGCAAGCGACCTGAACAACCGTGCCGAGGCGCTTCGCAAGGTCGGTCGGCTGCCGGAAGCCGCACAGACGGCAGCCGAGGCACTCGCGTTCGTGCGCGAACACGGCCTCCGCGCCGATGAGGTGTACCTCCTGATCACCTCCGGCGAGATCCACGAAGCCCGCGGCAAGGACCAGGAAGCCCTCGACGACTTCCAAGCCGCTGCCGAACGCGCTCGCGGCATAGGCAGCCGCCGCCTGGAGGCGATCTCCCTGGACCTGGCCGGCCGACGGCTGGCCGCCTCCGGACGGACATCCGAGGCCGTCGACGCCTGGCGCAAGGCGCTCGCCATCATGACCGAGACGGGCGACCCGGCCGCATCCGACGTCGCGGACCGACTCCACTCCGCCACGAGCCACGTCGAGGACGATCAGTAGTCTCCGGCCTGTGCCTGCCGGGTCGCGATTCCGCACCCCGGCGCGGCTCGGTGGCCTGGGCCGACTTCCTCCACTGAGAGCGGTGTGAGACCAGCGTTAGGCCGGCGTTAGG
Source organism: Catenulispora rubra (assembly GCF_015356825.1). Classification (GTDB taxonomy): domain Bacteria; phylum Actinomycetota; class Actinomycetes; order Streptomycetales; family Catenulisporaceae; genus Catenulispora; species Catenulispora rubra. The sequence continues at coordinate 8,813 of NZ_JAACYW010000318.1, forward strand.
CGCCTCTGCGACGTTGAAGCGCACGCCAAGCCGAGTCAGTCGTCGTCGGCGCGGCCCCTTGTACTCGCAATGAAATCACGATGGGAGCAGATTTCCTCATGTCTAGATTCACGCGCCTGGGCTCGCTGAGCGTCCTGGCATCCCTTCTCGTCGCCGGCTTCGTGACCGCGCCGGCGCACGCCGACTCGCCGTCGGAGTGCGCGGACACGTCCAGCACCAACGGACCGATCGCGGGGTGCATGGCCGCCACCCGGGCCGCCCACTGGCTGAGCCTGGGCCTCCCCTACAGCACCACCCCCGGTAGCTCGGGCATCGGCAACTACCGCGCCGACTGTTCCGGCTTCGTCTCCTACGCGCTGCACCTGTCCGACACCAGCCCGACGCTCGGCGGTCTGGTCTCCGGCCAGATGTACGAGTCCAACGGCTTCAGCGACGTGGCCAAGGGCAACCTGCAGCAGGGCGACGTCCTCACCAACCCCTCGTCCGGGTCCGCCGGCCACGTCGTCTTGTTCGACCACTGGGCCGACAGCAGCGAGGGCAGCTACTGGGGCTGGGAACAGACCGGCAGCGGCACCCAGTACCGCGACATCACCTATCCCTATGACGACCCCAACGCGGGCACCTTCTACCCGGAGCACTACAGCAACCTGACCGGCCCTCGGCCGGCTGCTCCGTCGGTGTCGATCACGTCTCCGGCGGTGTCGGGGCTGGTCGGCGGGAACGTGACGGTGTCGGCTTCGGCGTCGGATGGGACTTCGGGAGCTGCGTTGAGCACGCAGTTCTATGTTGACGGAACTGCCTATGGGTCGGCGGTCGGCGGCTCCTCGCCGTCGATTACGTGGGATTCCAGTGCCGTCAACGGCACGCATACTTTGACCGCGGTCACGACGGCTTCTCTGGGTAGCGGTAGCGCGAGTACGACGTCTGCGGCGGTGGCGGTGAATGTGCGCAACCGCTTCCAGGCTGCGTTCACGGCCTCTGGCGGCAACATCCTGTACCTGTACGGCAACGGCAGTGGTGCGATCGAGGGCTCCACGCCGGTCGGCGTCGCCCCGGGCACTCATCCGGCGGTCACTGAGCTGGCCGGTGGCGGTTTCCAGGTCGCGTTCACGGCGAACAGCACCAACCAGCTTTATCTGTACGGTGTGGGACCCGGCTCGGTGACCGGCGCGACTCCGGCCGGCGTGGCCGCGGGTACCAGCCCGGCGATCACCGCGCTTCCTGGCGGCGGGTTCCAGACGGTGTTCACCGCCTCCGGCGGCAGCAACACGTTGTGGCGTTACGGCTCGGGTGCTGGTTCCTACACCGGATCCACCCCGGTGGGTGTCGCCGCAGGTACCAGTCCGTCGGTCACGACCCTGTCCAACGGTTCCATCCAGGTAGCGTTTACCGCTGCCAGCACCAACAAGCTGTACCTCTACGGTGACGGCTCCGGCACGACTGACGGCGCGACCCCGGCGGGCGTGGCCGCGGGCACCAGCCCGGCGATCACCGCCCTTCCCGGCGGCGGGTTCCAGACCGTGTTCACCGCCTCCGGCGACAACACGCTGTGGCGCTACGGCCTGGGTGCCGGCTCCTACACCGGATCCACCCCGGTCGGTGTCGCGGCGGGTACCAGCCCGGCAGTGACCACCCTGTCCAACGGTTCGATCCAGGTGGCGTTCAACGCTGCCAGCACCAACAAGCTGTACCTCTACGGTGACGGCCCCGGCACCACTGACGGTGCCACCCCGGCCGGCGTGGCCGCGGGCACCGGTCCGGCTATCACCGCGCTTCCTGGCGGTGGCTTCCAGACCGTGTTCACCGCCTCCGGCGGCAGCAACACGCTGTGGCGCTACGGCCTGGGTGCCGGTTCCTACACCGGCAGCACCCCCGACGGGGTCGCCGCGGGAACCAGCCCCAGCGTCAACTGAACAACGGCGATCACCCGCTGACCACGTGGTGGCCTGAGGCGCACCCAGCGCCCCGGGCCACCACGCTGACTCAGGGCCACAGACCACCACGCCACCCGATCACATCAGAGCTGTGACCATCCACGTCTGAAACAGTCTTCGAAGGATCCAGAGCATGCCAATACATCGCAGAATCCGAAGATCGGCTTCGACCGCCGCCGTCCTGCTGACCGCCCTCGCGTGTGCCGGAGCGATCGCCGCGACGCCTGCGGCGGCGGGCTCGACGCAGTCGACCACCGCCTGGCAGGAGAACCTGAGCCAGTCGCACGTCGGCGACGTCAACACCGTGTGGACCGGCCACGCCCTGACCGTTCGCGACCACGGGTTCCGGCCGGCGGCCGGAAAGTCCGGCGGCTACGGCCTCGCCCTGTTGCCGGCGCATCAGCTCGCCGCGCCGACGGACCGGGTCGCCGTGGCCACGACCGATCAGACCCCTGCGGGCACCCACGTCGACGTGGACGTGCGCGGGCAGCGGACCGACGGGACCTGGACCGAGTGGATCTCGGCCGCAGCCGCCGGCCCGACCCGGCTGGCCGCGACGGTGACCGACGTCCAGACCCGGCTGATGCTGCACGGCACCGCGTCCGGGCTTGAACCGGCCGTCACCGCCGTCACCGTCACTCCCGCGCCGGCTGATGCAGCCGGGATGAAGGCCGCCACCGCGAACGTCGCGGCCGCGGCCACGCCCCTGTCCTACAAGGTATTCGCCACCGACGAGAACGACGTCGGCGGAACCACCTCCAACGGTCACATCATCCAGCCGAACGACCACTTCGTCGCGCTGCCGTCCACGAACGTGATGTCCCCGCTGAACAGCGGCGAGTACTCGGTGCAGGTCTGCGCGGTCAAGTGCGTGACCGCGCCGGTGTGGGACACCGGCCCCTGGGACATCCACAACAACTACTGGGATCCGGCGTCGCAGCGAAGCGAGTTCACCGACCTGCCGCAGGGCAAGCCCGAAGCGCAGGCCGCGTACCAGGATGGCTACAACGGCGGCAAGGACGACTTCTACGGCCAGACGATCCTCAACCCGGCGGGCATCGACCTGGCCGACGGCACCTTCGCCGACACCGGTCTCACCGACAACGGCTGGGTCACCGTGACCTACCTCTGGACCGGTTCCGCCCAACCCCCGGCTGCTCCGTCGGTATCGATCACGTCTCCGGTGGCGTCGGGGTTGGTCGGTGGGAATGTGACGGTGTCGGCTTCGGCGTCGGATGCGACTTCGGGGGCTGCGTTGAGTACGCAGTTCTATGTTGACGGGGCTGCCTATGGGTCTGCGGTCGGGGGTTCGTCGCCGTCGATTACGTGGGATTCCAGTGGGGTCAACGGCACGCATACTTTGACCGCGACTACGACGGCTTCTACAGGTGGCGGTAACGCGAGTACGACGTCTGCGGCGGTGGCGGTGAACGTGCGCAACCGCTTCCAGGCTGCGTTCACGGCCTCTGGCGGCAACATCCTGTATCTGTACGGCAACGGTACTGGTGCGATCGAGGGCTCCACGCCGGTCGGGGTCGCGCCGGGTACTCATCCGGCGATTGCTGAACTTGCTGGCGGCGGTTTCCAGGTTGCGTTCACGGCTAACAGCACCAACCAGCTTTATCTGTATGGCGTCGGACCTGGCTCGGTGACCGGTTCTACGCCGGCCGGTGTCGCTGCGGGCACGAGTCCGGCTATCACCGCCTTGCCTGGTGGTGGGTTCCAGACGGTGTTTGCCGCCTCTGGTGGGAACACGTTGTGGCGTTACGGTTCTGGTGCTGGTTCCTATACCGGATCTACGCCTGTCGGTGTCGCTGCGGGTACCAGTCCGGCAGTGACGACGCTTTCCAACGGCTCGATCCAGGTGGCGTTCAACGCTGCCAGCACCAACAAGCTGTACCTCTATGGTGACGGCC
>NZ_JAACYW010000319.1 GCF_015356825.1 Catenulispora rubra
GGCTGGGGGTGGCGGGTCGGCGATCAGCCTTCGCGCGCATGCGAACGGGGACATCGTGACGGCGGACAACGCCGGCGCGTCGCCGTTGATCGCGAATCGGACGGCTGTGGGGACGTGGGAGACGTTCGATCTCATCACCAACGCTGACGGGAGTGTCAGCCTGCGGGCTCACGCCAACGGGGACATCGTGACGGCGGACAACGCGGGGGCGTCGCCGCTGATCGCGAACCGGACGGCGATCGGGCCGTGGGAGGAGTTCGATCTGATCAACAACTCCGATGGCAGCGTCAGTTTCCGGTCCCATGCCAACAACGACATCGTGACGGCCGACAACGCCGGCGCGGCCCCGCTCATCGCGAACCGGACGGCCATCGGACCGTGGGAGTCGTTCGACCTCATTCACGACTGATTCACGGCTGAGGCAGATACACGCGCTGAAGCCCGCCTGGAGCTTGGATATCTGCTCCAGGCGGGCTTCATTCGCACATGTGTGCGCAGCGAAGGCTTCAGTGCGCCCTGCTTACGGCTTCGGGCTCATGCCACCCTGACCTGCGCTCATGCTGGGCTTCCCAGCCTCCATGCCGGGCTTCGGCGTGCTCATGCCAGGCTTCGGTGTGCTGTCCGTCAGGTCGACCAGCGCGGCGGCCTCGGCGTTGGAGCGGATCGACTCGATGCCGTGCATCGCGCTGGTCTTTGACTCGTACGCCTCGCCGACGGCGATGATCTCGCCGTTGCCGGCCTTGAGGCGGAAGCGGAACTTCCCGGCCTTGTCCTTGTAGATCTCGAACTTCCCGGGCATGTCGCGGGTCCTCTCTGCCGTACTTCGTCGCGGTCCCGACCACGGTCGGTCGCGGCGGCGCGATGCGCTATCGGGCCTGCGCCGTTCGTGGCGTCACCGGCTTCGGATCCGGGCTGATACGGTCGCGATGTATAACGTTGCGGTAGCATATCGGAATATAATGAGCTCCCCGCAGACGAAGGCCGGCCGGCCCCGCAACCCGGCCCTGGACCAGGCGATCCTGACAGCCGCAGCCGACCAGCTCGGCGAACTCGGCTACGCCCGCATGTCCCTGGAGGCGGTGGCAGCCGCCGCCGGCACCACCGTCCCCAGCCTCCGCCGCCGCTTCCGCAACAAGGCAGACCTGGTCGCGGTGGTGATCGGCTCACTGCGCGTCGAGGAACCGCCGACCGAGGCGCCGACGCCCCGGGCCCACGCGCTGGCGATCCTGGAGAACTTCCATAGCAACCTGCGCGCCATGCCGGCGATGGCCATCCTCGGCTCACTGCTCGCGGAGGAGGCGCGCCACCCGGAGCTGCTGGACCTGTTCAAGACGCGCATCGTCGAACCGCGACGGGAGCTACTGCGCGGGGCGCTGGCGGCGGGGGAGCTTGGGGAGTCGGCTGACCTTGATGTGCTTACCAGCATGCTGATCGGAGCGTTCTACGCACGGTATGTCACGGTCGACGGCATTCCGGACGACTGGCCGGAGCGGGTGTTGAGCGCGGTGTGGCCGAGGTCAGGGTGAGGCGGCCGGCTCGCGGCTCTGCCCCCGCGCCAACTCGGCGTTGAACTCCAGCCCGAGCAGGATGGCCAGGTTCGACAACCACAACCACAGCAGGAACACGATGACGCCGGCGACGGTGCCGTAGGTCTTGTTGTACGAGGCGAAGTTCGCGATGTACGCGGCGAAGCCGCTGGACAGGATCAGCCACAGCACCACCGCGAGCGTGCTGCCCGGCGAGATCCAGCGGAAGCCGCCGCTGTGCGCGTCCGGCGCGGCCCAGAACAGCAGCACGATCATGCCGGCCACCAGCAGCACCAGGACCGGCCACTTCAAGATCGACCACACCGTCACGGCGGTGTGGCTCAGGCCGAAGACGCTGGCGGTCTTCCCGGCCAGCGGGCCGGTGAACACCACGATGATCACGCTGATCATGGAGGCCAGCATCATCAGCATCGTGAGACCTATTCGCAGCGGCAGGACCTTCCAGATCGGCCGCTTCTCGCGGACGCCGCCGTAGATCACAGTCGACGCGCGGATGAAGGCCCCCACGTACCCCGACGCCGACCACATCGCGCCGACGATAGCCGCCAGGGCCAGCGTCCCGCCTGTGCCGCGGTTTTTCCGCACCTGCTGGATGGCGGTGCGTAGGACGTTGCGCACCGAGCCCGGGGCGAGCGTCTGGACGTTTTCCAGGATCTTGTTGACCGCCGAGTCGCCGAGGAGGCCGAGGATGGAGATGGCCAACAGCAGCGTCGGGAACACCGCGAGGAAGCCGTAGTAGGTCAGCGCGGCCGCTCGGTCCAGGAGTTCGTCGTCGCGGCACTCCATCGCGGTTCGCTTGGCCACGTCCAACCAGTGCCGGAAGGACTTCGGCGCGGGCCGGTCCGAGTCCTGCGCGGCGGACTTCGCCACAAGGGCAGCCTGGGCCGCCTTGGGCGCTCTGGGCGCCTTGGCAGGCTTGGCTGCCGCCTTGGCGGGCGTCGCGGCCTCCGCGGGCTTCACCGCCTTCGAAGCAGCCTTCGAAGTCGCCTCTGTGGCCTTCGAAGCCGCGTTCGCCGCAGCGATGCGTTTGTCGAGGCGGCTTTCGGATTTCCGTCGCATCCAGAGCTTGTATCCGTTTCAGCGAACGTGACGCAAGCGGGACCGCGCTGCCGGAAGCGCCGCGAGCGTCAGCGCGCCGGTCATGACGAACGCGGCGGGGTATCCCGTGTGGCTGACGACGAGTCCGAACGCGGCCGGTCCGGCTCCGTATCCGACGTCATAGGCCAGATTCCACAGAGCGCTCGCGGCGCCGGCATCGCCAGCCGGCGCGCCCTCGATCAGGAGGGCGAACGTCGCGTTCTGGACGATCCCGAAGCCGGCGCCGAACGCGCTCATGCCGGCGATCACGGCGATCGGGGACGCGGGCCAGAGCAGTGCGGCCATCGCCAACGAGGAGATCACGAGTGCCGGGGCCAGAAGGCGTGCATGCCCTTTCCGGTCGCCGGAACGTCCGGCCCACCAGCGGCCGAGGGCAGCCGTCACGGCCTGCGCGAGCAGGCCTGCGGCGGCAAGGTTCTTGGATATCCCGGCCGCGAGCGGAAGGAAGGAGACGACGACGCCGGCGCCCACGGTAGTGGCGGCGAAGATGAGTCCCAGGCGCAGCTGCCCCTTTTGTCGAAGGATGTCCGACAGGGTCTGCTGTCTGGGGCCGGAGCCGGAGCCGGAGCTGGTGCCGGAGCCGGTGCCTTGCTGTGGCGCTGACGACGTCGAGCGCTGCCCTTGCCGCGGCCGGTGCCCGGTCGCATCGGCCAGCCACGGAAACGCCGCGAGCGGGACGAGCCCGGTGACGGCAGTGGCAACGATCACGACCGAAGCGCCGAGGTGTCCAGCGAACCAGAGCCCCAACGGAAGCGCCACAACAGCCGGCACCGTGGCCACCATCCCGAAGAGCCCGAATCCTTCTCCGCGCCGCTCCGGCGGCACCAGCTCTGCGGCCATCGCGCCCGCGACGACCGTGCTCAGGCCGAATCCGAATCCACGAACAGTGCTGACGGCGATGAGGATTCCCAGAGCGCTGCCGGAGTGCAGCGCGAGCGTCGGGATTCCCATGAGCACGGCGCCGACCGCGAGCACAGTCCGGTTCGTGCAGTGCCTCATCACCGCGGAGGAAACGAGTTCCGCCGCGACGGTACCGGCCAGCAGCGCGCCATTGACGAGTCCGGCCCCGGCACTCCCTGCGCCGGCGGCCGTGGCAAACAGCGGCGTCACTGAGAGCAGCAAAAAGAAGCTCGTCAATGTGCAGAACTGGGAGAGGAAAACAAGAACCAGAGGTCGGCTTATGATCCGGGCCTGGAGCGCATTCAATTCAGCATTCCGGTCGGGTGCCGTGTGCATCTGCGTGCTCATATTGTTTACGGTAGATCGCGAGTTGCCGCGGTGGTAAGGTCCAATCTTGTGGCAATCCAGTGGTCCGGTTTGAGCCCAGAACTCTTGGTCCGGTTGGATCGGGGCAGCGGACTGCCGCTGCGGTCGCAACTGGAGGCGGCCCTGCGCGAGGCGATCCGGAGCAATCGGCTGCCCGCTGGAGAACGCCTGCCGGCGTCGCGTGAACTAGCTCGTGAGCTGGGGGTCTCCCGCGGTCTCGTGCAGAACTGTTACAACCAGCTCCTCTCGGAGGGCTATCTGACCAGCCGGACAGGCTCGGCCACCAGAGTCGCGGAACGTGCGTTTCCGACCGCGCCGCCCGAGCCCGTGCCGCCTCCGGCGACCTCACAGCTCCTCGCGGATCTGCGTGCCGGAGTACCCGATCTGGCGAGTTTTCCGCGCAGCGACTGGGTCTGGGCCGTCCGCGAGGTGTGCGGCAGTATGGCGAATGCCGATCTGGATTACGGAGACCCGCGCGGACATCTCAAACTCCGTCAAGTGCTCGCCGGATATTCCAGTAGGGTGCGTGCGGCAGCGGCTGTCCCGGAGCAGTTGATCGTCACTACGGGATTCGCGCAGGGCGTCAATCTCGTGTTGCGGGTATTGGTTCAGGCCGGCGTTCGCTGCGTCGCATTCGAAGACCCCGGGTACGGAAACACCGAGAACAGCGAAACCGTGCGGACCGCCGCCGAGGCGGGCTTGCGGATCGTTCACGTGCCCGTCGACGACCTCGGCATCGATGTGGCGGCACTGGCGGCCACCGATGCGCAGGCCGTGCTCGTCACGCCGGCGCACCAGTCGCCGACGGGCGTCGTGCTCGCGGCCCGGCGGCGTCAGGCGCTGGTCGACTGGGCGGTCCGCAACGACGCCTTCATCGTCGAGGACGACTACGACTCGGAGTTCCGCTACGACCGCGAGCCGATCGGTGTCTTGCAGGGCCTGGCACCTGACCGCGTCTTCACGCTCGGCACGGTGAGCAAGGCGTTGGCGCCCGCGGTGCGGCTCGGCTGGGTGCTGACGCCGGCCTCGCAGACCGGAGCGGTCGCGGAGCAGAAGCACATCAGTGACCGGGGCTCGTCCACCTTGAACCAGTTGGCGCTGGCGGCGTTGCTGGAATCCGGCCGCTACGATCGCCACCTGCGGCGGATGCGCACGATCTATGCCGGCCGCCGGACGGCGCTGATCGCCGCGCTGGAGCGGCACGCGCCGCACGTTAAGCTGACCGGTCTGGCCGCGGGATTCCATGCCGTCGCGCACCTTCCGGACCACGCGGACGAGCGGGCTGTGGCCGCGGCGGCCCGCGAGCGGCGGGTCGGTTTGTATCCGCTGGGGGACTATCGCGCTGCCGCCGAGCCCGCGCCGCCCCGACTGGTGCTGGGATTCGGCAACGTCAGTGAGCGGGCGATCGAGAGCGGGATCGCCGCCGTGGCCGATCTGTTGGCGTGATCGGGGTCGGGGTCGGGTCGGCTGCGTGCACTAGTCAGTGGACGAGATCACGCGGCGTCATACCCATCGAAGAACGCGTCGAAGAACGCGCCGACTTCGTCAAGGAAGGCCTCGGGTTGCTCGACCCAGGGGTAGTGCCCTGAGTCCAGGACGACGGCCCGGCCGCGCGGGAAGAGGTCGGCCACGGCCACGACCGGCTTGAGGCCCAACAGCGCGTCTGAACCGCCGGCCACCACGAGCACCGGGCTCTTCAGGGTGCGGAGCACGGGCAGCAGATCGGCTTCCAGCGGCACGGCGAAGAAGGCTTCCAGCGCCTCCAGATTCCACGTGCCGAGCTCTTCGTGGGCCTCGGCGCGGGCGTCCCAGCGGGCCCAGGTCATAGGGGCGAGCCCGGGGTGGAGCGCGCGGCGCTGCGCCATCGTGGTGGCGTTCTCCTCCTCGGCCAGGGCGGCCTCGAACCTGGGGAACCACGGTTCGCCCCGGCGCTCGGCGATGAGCTCCGCGCTGTCGGAAGGCGTGTCGACCAGCCAGCCCGGCGGTGGGGTGACCAGGCACAGCCGGCCCACCCGGGTCGGGTGTCGCGCGGCGAAGGCCAGCGCGACCCGGGTGCCGGCCGAGTGGCCGAGCACGTCGAGCTGTTCCAGGCCCAGATGGACGCGCAGGGCTTCCAGGTCCTCGCCGAGCCGGTGCCAGGCGGCGGTGGCCGGGTCCGCAGGGTGCTGCGACCGCCCCACGCCGCGCTGGTGCAGCAGGGCCAGCGGGCGCACCGAGTCCAGTCCGGCGAGCGTGCCGAGGTACTCCGGGTGCCGCGCCGCGCCGCCGGCGTGGACCGCGATCGGGGGTCCGTCGAGGTCGGCGCCGAGCAGGTCGTAGTGCAGCTCGGTGCCGTCGTGGGAAGTGAAGGAGGGCATGTCGGCAAGGCTAGGTCGGGGCCGGGCATGCGACCAGCGACGATCCTGCAGAGATGGCATGCATAATCTGCATGGTGGAGCTGACACTGTCCGGGCTGCGCGTTCTGCGCGAGGTGGCCGCACGAGGATCGTTCACCGCCGCCGCCGAGGCGATGGGCTACACCCAGTCGTCGATCTCCCGGCAGATCGCCGCCTTGGAGGCGGCGGCCGGCGGGCGGCTCTTCGAGCGCGAGACCCGGGGCGTGCGCCTGACCGAGGCGGGTCGCGTGCTGCTGCGCCACGGCGCGAAGGTCCTGGACCAGGTCGAGGCGGCCGATCACGAGCTGACGGCGCTGCGCGAGCTGTCCACGGGCACCCTCACGGTCGGCGGCTTCCCGACCGCGATGGCCGCGCTGCTGCCGCGGGCCCTGGCCGCCTTCGCCGATCGGCACCCCGGCGTCGCGATCGCCCTGCGGGAGGGGACCACACCGGCCCAGCTGCGGCTGCTGCGGGCCGGGACAACGGATCTGGCCGTCATCGCACCCTCCGCGGACGAGCCCGACGACCCCGGGCTGGTGCTCGACCGGCTGCTGCGGGACCCCCTGCTGCTCGCGGTCAGCCGCGGGCACCCGCTCGCCGCGACCCGCGAAGTGGACGTGGACGACCTCGCGACGCACCACTGGATCATCGGCAAGGACGAAGCCGGCGACCCCCAGCTGGACCTGTGGCGCCGGGTCGCATGGCAGCCCCGAACCCGCTTCGTGGTGAAGGACTGGACGGCGAAACTCGCCCTCGTCGCCTCAGGCCTCGGCATCGCACTCGTCCCCGGCCTGGCAGCACCCTGGATCCGCGACGACGTGGCGCTGATCGCCCTCCGCATGCCCGACCGGGCACCGGTGACCCGCGACGTCGCCATGGCCACGCGCACGGGGGCGCGTGAACTGCCGCACGTGCGCGTGATGGTCGATCTGCTGCACTACACAGCAGCTGAGTTGGCGCGAGAGCTGGAGGCGCGCCTTCAGGACCGCTGGTTGTGACCGGTCAGGTCACAGGTCTGCTCTGCGAACCGCAGTCCCCTGATGTCCCGGGATGACAGAAGACCCCAGCTCAGAAGCCTGAGCTGGGGTCTCACTACGGGTGCGCCGCCAGGGACTTGAACCCCGAACCCGCGGATTAAGAGTCCGCTGCTCTGCCTATTGAGCTAGCGGCGCTTGATCTTGCCGGTGTCGCGTTGACGGGTGAAACATTAGCAGATCTCCAGGGGGGCCGTTGACCATCCGGCGGGCGTCGCGCCGGTCGGTTCCAGCCCTCCCGGGCGTGGTCGGCGGGGGCGTGGCGCCGTCGCGAGGGGGCCCGCGGGGAGTGCCTCAGCCCTCGGCGCGGAAGCAGCCCTTCAGGTGATCGTCGACCATGCCGGTGGCCTGCATCAGGGCGTAGGCGGAGGTCGGGCCGATGAACTTCACGCCGGTCTTCTTCAGTGCCTTGGCCATGGCCTTCGATTCCGGGGTCTCGGTCGGGGTCTCGCCGAAGTTCTTGGGGCGGCGGTGGGTGGTGGGGGCGAAGCTCCACAGGTAGGCGTCGAGGCCGCCGGGGATGTCGCGGACCACGCGGGCGTTGCTGATGGCCGACTCGATCTTGGCGCGGCTGCGGATGATGCCGGGGTCGGTCAGGAGGCGTTCGACGTCGGCTTCGGTCAGGGCCGCCACCGCGTCGATCTGGAAGTGGTGGAAGGCCGCCCGGAACGCCTCGCGCTTGCGCAGCACGGTGATCCAGGCCAGGCCGGCCTGGAAGCCCTCCAGGCTCAGACGCTCGAACATGGCGTCGTCGCCGTGCAGGGTGCGGCCCCACTCGGTGTCGTGGTACGACGCGTAGTCGCCGCCTGTGCCTGCCCAGCCGCAGCGGGGGAGGCCGTCTTCGCCGGTTACGAGATCTTGCACGTCGTCCATCGTAGGCGGCGGGTCCGACAAGGTCCGACAAGGTCCGGTCAAGCTCTCGGCAAGCCCCGGCGGGGTCGGTGCGGCACGCCGCGGCATGGGGCGGGGCGGCACAGCGCGGCACGGCGCCGGCCCGCGCGGCGTCACGCTTGCTCCGAGCTCCACTTCACCGCGTGTTCGACCAGCGCCAGCAGGACGGTCACGGTCGAGGCGCGGTCGCGGGCGTCGCAGATCAGCACCGGGGTCGACGCCGGGATCGCCAGGGCCTCGCGCAGCGCGTCCTCGCTGTAGCTGCGGGCGCCGTCGAACTGGTTCACCGCCACGACGTGCGGCATGCCGCGGTGCTCGAAGAAGTCGATCGCGGCGAAGGCGTCGGCCAGGCGGCGGACGTCGGCCAGGACCACCGCGCCGACCGCGCCGCGGGCCAACTCCTCCCACAGGAACCAGAAACGCTCCTGCCCGGGCGTGCCGAACAGGTACAGGATCAGGTCCTCGGCCAGCGTCAGCCGGCCGAAGTCGAAGGCGACCGTGGTCGCGGTCTTCGCGGGCACGCCGACGGTGTCGTCGATGCCGCGGCCGACCGAGGTCATCTCCGCCTCGGTGGTCAGCGGCTCGATCTCGGACACCGTGCCGACGAGCGTGGTCTTGCCCACGCCGAACCCACCCGCGACCAGGATTTTGGCCGTTTGCTGCACGATCGTCATCGCCGCCGCCCCAGTCCCCCCGAACATAAAGATCTGGAGAATAGTAGTGGACGATGATGTTCGACAGCATATTGGCAGTCCCGTGCCGGAAGTGTAGAACGTTAGCAGGGCCGCGCCACACCGTCGCCCGGCCCGCGGCTTCGCGCAGCGCAAGGAGGGCCCGCATGCCCACGCCGATCGACTACAGCGAACGCATCCCCAACAACGTCGGGCTGGCCGGCGACCGGCGCCTGCAACGGGCCCTGGAGGGCTGGCAGCCGAAGTTCCTGGACTGGTGGCGCGATCTGGGCCCTGCTCTGCCCACCAAGGACGTGTATCTGCGCACTGCGGTGGCCGTGGGCCGCGACGGCTGGGCGCACTTCGCGCACGTCCCGATGGAGCAGTACCGCTGGGGCATCTTCCTGGCCGAACGCGATCCGGAGCGCGTCATCGGCTTCGGACGGCACAAGGGCGAGCCGGCCTGGCAGCAGGTCCCCGGCGAGCACCGGGCCGTGCTGCAGCGGCTGATCGTCATCCAGGGCGACACCGAACCGGCCTCGGTCGAGCAGCAGCGGATCCTCGGCCGGACCGCGCCGAGCCTGTACGACCTGCGCAACCTGTTCCAGGTCAACGTCGAGGAGGGACGGCACCTGTGGGCGATGGTCTACCTGCTGCACGCCTTCTTCGGCCGCGAGGGCCGCGAGGAGGCCGACCAGCTGCTGCTCCGGCACTCCGGGGACCGCGACAGCCCCCGGATACTCGGGGCGTTCAACGAGGCGACCACCGACTGGCTCCAGTTCTTCATGTTCACCTACTTCACCGACCGGGACGGCAAGTACCAGCTCGGCACGCTCAAGGAGTCAGGGTTCGACCCGCTGGCCCGCACCTGCGAGTTCATGCTCAAGGAGGAGGCGCACCACATGTTCGTCGGGACGACCGGCGTGCAGCGTGTGGTGGAGCGGACCGCCGAGCGGATGGCCGAGTACGACAGCGAGGACGTGCTGGCGTACGGCGCCATTCCCTTGCCGATCATCCAGCGTTATCTGAACTTTCAGTTCGCGGTGTCGCTGGACTTGTTCGGGTCGGAGCAATCCACGAACGCCGGGACGTACTACAGCGCTGGCGTGAAGGGTCGTTGGCAGGAGACCCGGCGGGACGACGACCACGTTCTGATCGGTGCTGAGCGTTTGATGACAGTGGTCGACGACGGGCGGTTGACGACGAAGTCCGTCCCCTCGCTCAACGCCCTCAACCTGGACTTGCGCGATGAGTACATAGCCGACTGCGCGCGAGGTGTGAAGCGCTGGAACCAGGTGCTGGCTGAGGCTGGACTTCCGCAGCGGCTGTACCTGCCTCATGAGGGATTCCATCGCAAGGTCGGGGTTTACGCTGGCCATCACCTCAGCCCTGAGGGTGAAGTCCTCGACGACGCTGCCTGGCAGGCCCGCGTTAAGGACTGGCTGCCGACCCCGGAGGACCGCGCGGCCGTGGCCTCGCTGATGCAGCCGGAATATGAGCCGGGACGCTTCGCTGGCTGGATCGCGCCGCCGCGTACCGGCATCAACGAGCAGCCGGTCGAGTTCGACTACGTGCACCTGGCGGAGGAGGGGATAGGATGACCGACGTGGTGGACTTCGACACCGCGCCCGATCGGTATCGGCACTGGACGCTGCGGATCGACGGGGCTGTCGCGACGCTGAGCCTGGCCGTCGCTGAGGACGCCGGGCTGGTGCCGGGCTACGCGCTGAAGCTGAACTCTTACGATCTCGGGGTCGACATCGAGCTCTACGACGCCGCGCAGCGTTTGCGGTTCGAGCATCCCGAGGTGCGCGCCGTGGTCATGACCGGCGGGCTGGAGCGGATGTTCAGCGCCGGGGCGAATATCAGGATGCTGGCGCAGTCCTCGCACGAGTGGAAGGTGAACTTCTGCAAGTTCACCAACGAGACCCGGTGCGGGATCGAGGACGCGAGCGTGCACTCCGGGCAGACGTGGATCGCTGCGGTGAACGGACCGGCGGCCGGTGGCGGTTATGAGCTGGCGCTGGCGTGCGAGCACATCGTGCTGGTCGACGACGGCTCCACGACGGTGTCGTTGCCGGAGGTGCCGCTGCTGGGCGTGCTCCCCGGCACCGGGGGGCTGACGCGGCTGACGGACAAGCGGCATGTTCGGCGCGACCGTGCGGATGTCTTCGCGACGAAGACGGAGGGATTCCGCGGGGCGACGGCGCTGGAGTGGGGCCTGGTGGACACGATTGCGGCACCGGCGCGCTTCTCGGCGGAGGTCGCGCGGGTGGCTGAGGAGGCGGTTGGTCGGTCGCGGCGTGGTCGGCGTGTCGAGGCTGGGACGGACACCCAGAAAGGGATCGCGCTGACGCCGTTGGCGCGCGTCGCGGACGAGGACTCGCTGACCTATCCGTATCTGACCGTGCAGATCGACCGAGCCGCTCGGTGCGCGGACTTCACACTGCTCGGGCCTCGCTCGGCGCCTTCTCGTGACGTGCATGCTCAGGGTGCTGATTACTGGCCGTTGGCGCTGACGCGGGCGCTCGACGACGCCGTCTTGCGTATGCGCACGAACGAGCCGGAGATCGGGACGTGGGTGTTGCGGACCCGGGGTTCGGTCGACCTGGTGTCGGCTTACGATGCGCAGCTCACCGAGCTGGCTGACGACTGGTTCGTGAACGAGGTGCGGCACTACTACAAGCGGACGCTCAAGCGGCTGGACGTGACCAGTCGGAGTTTGGTGGCGGTGATCGATCCGGGTAGCTGCTTCGCCGGGCTGTTGCTGGAGACGGCGTTGGTCGCGGATCGGCAGTACATGCTCGACGGGGTGTTTGAGGATATTGATCCGGATGCTGAGCCTGCCGTGCTGGTGGTGACGGCGGCGAATCTGTCTGCTTGGCCGACCGCGAGCGGCCTGAGTCGTCTGGCGACGCGCTTCTCCGGGCACGAGGGCGGCCTGGAGGCTGCGGCGCACGTCGGGGAGCGGCTGAACGCCGATGCGGCGATGGAGCTCGGCCTGGTCACCTACGCCCTCGACGATCTGGACTTCTCGGAGGAACTTCGGGTGGCGCTCCAGGAACGCGCGGCGCTGTCTCCGGACGCGCTCACCGGTCTGGAGGCGAACCTGCGGTTCCCGGGGCCGGAGACCATGGAGACGAAGATCTTCGGCCGGCTGACCGCGTGGCAGAACTGGGTCTTCGTGCGGCCGAACGCGGCGGGGCCCGGCGGTGCCTTGGCGCGTTACGGCTCTGGAGTCGCGGCGGAGTTCGATCGCCGGCGGGTGTGACGGCGCGGCGGGGATTGGGCGTGCAAGCTGATGGAGCGGGTTGGGGTGAACCAGCGCCGGTCCTAGGACTAGCCACGAGAGCTGGTAGATGGCGGCTACAGCGCCGAACGCTGCGGCGCGGGCTGCCTGCTTGCCGCTCGCCGCCGCTCGCCGATACCTGCCGCTGCCTACTTGCCACATGCTGCTGCCCGCTCGCCGCGCTACCCGCCGTCCAGCGCGTCCCAGCCCCGCTGCGCGGCGGCGTGCCACTCCGTGTGGCGGGCGTGGAAGACCTCCACGGCCTTGGTGCCGCTGCCCGGGGTGACGGTGACGTTGTCGAACTCGTCGGTCTGGTAGCCGACGACGCCGATGCCGACCTGCCCGCCCGACAGCTCGTGCGGATAGGCCGACGCACGCGCCGCCACCAGCCCCACCTGGTCCAGCAGCGTCGCGACCCGCCGATCGGCGGCGGCCCGGCCGACGCCGCGCT
>NZ_JAACYW010000032.1 GCF_015356825.1 Catenulispora rubra
GGCCGCCACCCCGCCACCGGCACCGAAGCCCGCAGCACCCGCGTGTACTCGTCCGCCGGCGAGTCCAGAACCGCGCCGCACTCGCCGGACTCCACCACGCGGCCTCGGCGCAGGACCACCACTGAGTCGCACAGGTGCCGGACCACCGCCAGGTCGTGCGAGATCAGCAGGTAGGCGATTCCGGTCGCGGTGCGGATGTCGACCAGCAGGTTCAGGATCTGGGCCTGGATCGACACGTCCAGCGCCGACACCGCCTCGTCCAGGATCAGCACCCGCGGGTCGGCGGCGAGCGCCCGGGCGATCGCCACGCGCTGCCGTTGTCCGCCGGAGAGCTCGCGCGGGCGGGCCGAGGCCTGACGCTCGTCGAAGCCGACCTGGTCCAGGAGCTCGGCCAGTCGGCCGGCGCGCGCCGCTCCCTCCAGGCCGCTGTGCGCCCGCAGCACCTCGTCGACGGCTGCGCGCACCGTCTGGCTCGGGTCCAGCGACGTGTACGGGTCCTGGAACACGATCTGCAGCTCGCGGGCCCGGCGGCGGCGTTCGGCGGCGCCCCGGGCCGGGCGGGAGCGGTCGTGGCCGAGCGCCTCGATCCGGCCGGCGGTCGGCGTCTCGAGCCCGACCAGCATCCGGGCGGTCGTGGTCTTGCCCGATCCGGACTCGCCGACCAGGCCCAGCGAGCCGCCGGCCGGGACCGTGAACGAGACGTCGGACACCGCGGTGAAGACCGAGCGCCGTCCGTGTCTGTCGGCGACCCGGAAGTCCTTCGTCAGGCCGTTGACCGAGATCGCGGGGCGACTGTCGGCCGGGATCGGCGGGGTGTGCGGTTCAGGGGTATGCGGTTCAGACGACAGAGTGCTCATGGATCTCCTCCACCCGGTGGCAGCGGACCAGGCCGCCCTGGAACGCCTCCAACCGCGGCCGGCTCGCCCGGCACGCGTCCTGCGCGAAAGCGCACCGGCTGACGAACGCGCAGCCGGGCCCGGCCTCGAACGCCGACACCGGGCGCCCCGGGATCGCCGTGAGCCGTTCGGCCCGCCGCTCGATCGCCGGCCGCGATCCCAGCAGGCCGATCGTGTACGGGTGCCGCGCGGTGGCGTGCAGATCCCGCGCCGAGCGCACCTCCACCACGGAGCCGGCGTACATCACCGCCACCCGGTCGCACACCGCCAGCGCCAGGTCCAGGTCGTGGGTGATGAACACCATGGCCAGCGCCCGCTCGCGGCGCAGCCGGTCCAGGATGCCCACCACCTCGGCCTGGATCGTCACGTCCAGCGCGGTGGTCGGCTCGTCGGCCAGGATCAGCCGCGGCTCGGCGGCCAGCACCGAGGCGATCATGGCGCGCTGCAGCATGCCGCCGCTGAGCTCGTGCGGGTACTGCCGCAGCCGGCGCTCCGCGTCGTCGATGCCGACCGCGGCCAGCAGCTCCGCCGAGCGCCGCGCCGCCTCGCCCTTGGACACGCCGCGGTTCACCCGCAGCGCCTCGCCGACGAAGTCCCCGATCCGGTGCGTCGGGTTGATCGCGGCGCGCGGGTCCTGGAAGACCACGCCGACGTCCGAGCCGCGGAACGCCCGCAGCTCGGCCGGCCGCATCGCCAGCACGTCCCGTCCCTCGAACTCGACCGCGCCGCTCACCCGCGCCCCCGGCGGCAGCAGCCGGGTGACGGTGCGCACGGTCATCGACTTGCCCGACCCGGACTCGCCGACCAGCCCCAGCGCCTCGCCCTCGGCCAGGTCCAGGTTCAGGCCGGTCAGCACCGGCCGCATCCGGCCCTCGACGTTCAGCGCCACGTCCACCTCACGAAGCCGGAGCATCGGCCGCCCTCCCTTCCGACCCGCGTCCGGACGGCCGTCCCGACTCCCGCCCAACCAACCGCCCGAACAACGGATGCGGCTCCGGCCGCTCCCCGGAGATCCGCGCACCCAGCACCGTCAGCGACAGCACCGAGCCCACGATCAGCAACCCCGGCAGCAGTACCGGTGTCGAATAACCCTTCAACAGCGCGTCCGTGTCGCTGACCATCACGCCCCAGTCCGACGTCGGAGCCTGCACCGCCAGTCCCAGATACGACAGCGACGCAAGGTCCAGCAGCGCGTACCCGAACGCGATCGCGGCCTGGCCCAGCACCACCGGCGCGATGTTGCGCAGGATGTGCCGGACGCTGATCCGGAACACCCCGAAGCCCTGTACCGCCAGCGCGTCCACATAAGGGCTGACCCGCTGCTGCCGCGCCGCCGCCCGCACGATCCGCGCCAGGAACGGCACATAAGCGATCGACAACGCCACCACCGCGGGCGTCAGCCCCGGGCCGAACAGCGCCACGGTCAGCACCGCCAGCAACAGCCCTGGCAGCGCGTACACCAGGTCCAGCACCCGTGCCACCGCGGAGTCGACGATGCCGCCGTACCAGGCGCCGAGCAGCGCCAGCGGGATCCCGATCGCCATCGACACGCCGACGACCAACGCTGGGCCCAGCAGCGAGGTGCGCGTCCCGTACAGCAGGCGCGACAGGATGTCGCGGCCGATGCCGTCGGTGCCCAGCAGATGGTCCGGCGACGAGCCTTGATAGGTGGCCAGCAGGTTGCCGGTGTTCGGATCGGCCGGAGCCAGCACCGAGGCGAACACCGCCGCCGACACCATCAGGAGCAGGAACACCGCCGCCGCCGTGCCCGACGGACCCAGCCACCGGTAGACAGCCCGGATCCGTTTCCCCAAGACCGCGC
Organism: Catenulispora rubra; assembly: GCF_015356825.1. Taxonomy (GTDB): domain Bacteria; phylum Actinomycetota; class Actinomycetes; order Streptomycetales; family Catenulisporaceae; genus Catenulispora; species Catenulispora rubra. The sequence goes on from NZ_JAACYW010000032.1 coordinate 2,719, forward strand.
TCACGCCGCACCTCCCGCCGTCCTCAACCGCGGATCGACCAGGCCCTGGACCAGATCCGTCACCGCGTTGGCCACCACGAACGCCGCCACCAGCAGCAACGCCACCGCCTGCACCACCGGGAAGTCCTTCTGCGCCACCGACTGGATCGTCAGCCGCCCGATCCCCGGCACCCCGAACGCCGACTCGACGATCAGCGTCGAGGCGAACAGCCCGGCCACCTGCAGCCCGATCACCGTGACGATCGGCGGCAGCGCGTTGCGCAGCACGTGCCGCCGGATCACGTGCCGCCGCGGCAGCCCGCGCGCCATCGCCGTCTGCACGTGTTCCTTGGCCAACTGCTCCCGCATCGCGTTGCGCGTCACCCGCGCCAGGAACCCGCACGAGATCAGCGCCATCGCCGCCGCCGGCAGGACCAGACTGTCGATCCGTCCCCAGAACCCGCTCTCGACCCCCGAGGCCGGGAACCAGCCGAGCTTCACCGCGAACGTCGAGATCAGCAGGGCGGAGGCGACGAACGGCGGAACCGTCACCGACACCGACGTGTAGACGTTCACCGCCGAGTCGACGAACCCCGGCTTCAACGCCGCCGCCATACCCAGCGCCGATCCCAGCACCGCGATCATCAGGGCGGCCAGGACCACCAGGGTCACGGTCGTCGCCAGCCCCGCGCCGACCCGGTCGGACACCTGCTGGTCCGTGACCATCGACCGCCCGAAGTCGCCGTGCAGCGCCCCGGTCAGCCAGTCCCAGTACCGCACCGGCAGCGGATCGTCCAGGTGCAGCTGGTGCCGCACCGCCGCCCGCGCCGCGGCTGAGGGCGTCCGGTTCCCGAACACGATGTTCTCCGGGCTCCCCGGCGCGAGGTACAGCGAGGAGAAGATCAGCATGCTGGCCAGCAGCAGCGTCACCACCAGCCCGCCGAACCTGCGGATCAGGAATCGAGCCGTCACGGCGCGCCCACCGCCGCGCCCCACGCGTAGGACATGTACGAGAACGTCAGCGGCGCCCCGGTCACCTTCGTGTTCTGCCACACCAGCGCCCGCGGCGCCACGATCGGGATCCACGGCAGGTCCTGCATCGCCTGGGCCTGCGCCTGCACCGCGAAGTTCGCCCGCTGGATCAGGTCGTCAGTGCCCTGAGCCTTCTGCACCGCGCCCTCGACGACGGCGTTCTCGTACCCGTTGAAGTTCTGCACGCCGCTCTTGGTCGCGTAGCTGGCGTACATCGTCGAGACGTCGGGGAACTCCAGGTAGTTCAGCGTCAGGAAGCCGTCGTAGTCGGCGCGCGCCTTCGGGTCGGTGAACAGGTTGCCGTACTGCTGCGGCGGCAGGGCCACGATCTTCACGGCCAGGCCGATGGCGTTGCCGGTCTGCTGGATCACCTGCGCCAGCTGCGCGAACGTGGAGCCGTCGGCGGAGTAGGCCAGGGTGACGGTCTTGCCCTTGGCGCCGGCCTGATTCACCAGGTCCGCCGCCTTCTTCAGGTCCGGGGTGACCTTCAACTTGTCGTAGGCGGCCTGGTAGACGGCCTTCACCGGGTCCGGCTGGCTGTCGAAGAAGCCGGGGCCGGCCACCGCGTACAGCGGATCGGCGGCGCCGGCGAAGATCGACGTGGCGATGCCGGCGCGGTCGATGGCCAGCGACAGCGCCTGCCGGACCGCCGGGTCCTTCAGGCCGCCGTCGAGCTTGGAGACGATCAGGTCCACGTTCTGCGTCGTCGAGCCCTCGCCGCCGACGTACAGTTTGCCGTTCGCGGCCTTCTGCAGCGTCGGCACCACGTTGACCGGCAGGTCGAACGCGCCCTCGATGGTGCCCTGGGTCAGGCCGTTGGAGAAGCTCTGCGGGTCCTGGGGGAAGGTGAACGTCAGCTTGCCGACCTTGGCGGCGTGCGCGGGGTCCCAGTAGTTCGGGTCCTTCTTCAGCACTAGTGAGTTGGTGCCGTCGAACGACTCGACGGTGAACGGCCCGGAGCACACCAGCTTGCCGGTCGCGCTGCCGAAGTTCTGCCCGGCGGCCACCGTGTTCGCCTTCTCCACGATCGCGCCGGCCAGGATGCCCATGGTGCGGACGAACACGTAGTTCGGCTGCGACAACGTGATCGTCACCTGGCTCGGTCCGGTCGCGGTGATGGCCGCGACCGGGTTGTAGGAGTCGGCGTAGTTCGAGGCGACATTCGGGTCCAGGTTGCGCTTGAGGCTGAACACCACGTCGTCGGTCGTGACCGGCTTGCCGTCGCTGAAGTGGGCCGACGGGTCGAGGTTGAACACGAGGTGGGTGGCGTCGACCTGCTGCCAAGACTTGGCCAGCCCCGGGGCGAGGGAGTAGTCCGGGTTGGTGCGCAGAAGTGGCTCGCAGACGTTGCCCAGGATCGTCTCCTCCGGATAGTCCGCGGTTTTCAGCGGGTCCAGCGAGTACGGCGCCCGGTAGTCGCCGGACCAGGTCACGGCGTCGAGCGGGCTGGTGGCGGTGCCGGTGGTCAGCTCGTTGACGGAGATGTTCGCGCTCGGGGCGGCCTGCTTGGTGCCGCCGCTCTTGCCGGAGCAGCCGGACAGGGCCAGCGACGCGGCGGCGGTGACGGCCAGGGGCGCGGCCAGGCGGGCCGGTATGCGGTTCATGGCGGTGCTGTCCTTTCTCGAGGGGAAGAAGTGGACCTGCTGACTACTCGGCCTGACTACTCGGCGCCGTAGACCTGGACGCCCTCCACGAACGTCCGCAGCACCCTGGTGTCGCCGATCTCGTGCGCCGGGCCGTCGAACGGGTCGCGGTCCAGCACCGCCAGGTCCGCGTACTTGCCGACCTGGATCGAACCGGTCACGTCGTCGATCTGGTTCACGTACGCCGTTCCGGCCGTGTACGCCGCGACGGCCTGGCCGAGATCGAGCCGCTCGGCCGGGTAGAACACCTTGCGCGCCGCGAACTCTTCGGCCGACAGGCCCGGCTCCACCCGGTTCACGGCCGTGTGGATGCCCCACAGCGGGTTCGGCGAGGACACCGACCAGTCCGAGCCGGCCGCGATCGTCGCCCCGGCGCGGCTGAGCGAGCCGAACGGGTACTGCCATCCCGCGCGCTCCTCGCCGAGGAAGGGGATGGTCAGTTCGTCCATCGCCGGTTCGTGCGCCGCCCACAACGGCTGGATGTTCGCTGTCGCGCCGAGTTGGCGGAAGCGCTGGATGTCGTCCGGGTGTACGACCTGGAGGTGCGCCAGGTGGTGGCGTCCGCCGGGGCCGTTCGCGGCGCGCGCGGCTTCCACGGCGTCCAGAGCGCTGCGCACGGCGCGGTCGCCGAGGGCGTGGAAGTGGACTTGGAAGCCGGCGGCGTCGAGCTCGGTGACGTAGGACTTGAGTTTGTCCGGGTCGATGAAGGTCAGGCCGGTGTTGTCGGTGGTGCAGCCGCAGCCGTCCAGGTAGGGGTCGAGCAGCGCGGCGGTGTGGTTCTCGGCGACGCCGTCGAGCATCATCTTCACGGTGCGGGTCCGGAAGCGGCCGTGCGCGGTCTCCTCACGTCGGGCGCGGAACAGTTCCACCTGCTCCATGCCGGCCTCGCGGTCCCACCACAGTGCCCCGGCCACGCGGGCGGTCAGGGCGCCGGAGCGGGAGGCGTCGAGGTAGGGCGCGTAGACGTCGGCGGGGCCCAGGCCGGCGCCGACTCCGGCGTCCTGCCACGCGGTGATCCCGAACGAGTGCAGGTACGCCTGCCCGGCCAGGAGGCCGTCGGCCAGTTCCTGTGCGGTCGGCGGTGGAACGTGCGCGGCCACCAGCGCCATCGCGCCTTCTTGCAGGCATCCGTTGGGCTCGCCGTCGGCGTCGCGTTCGATGCGGCCGTCGAAGGGGTCCGGGGTGTCGCGGGTGATGCCGCAGATCTCCAGCGCCTTGCTGTTGACCCACATGCCGTGGCCGTCGCGGTTGGGCAGGGCCACCGGCCGGTCCGGGACTACGGCGTCCAGCAGGTCCTTGGTCGGCATACCGCCGGGGAAGGCGTCCATGCTCCAGCCGCCGCCTCGGATCCAGGCGGCGTGCGGATTGCGGCGCGCGTAGTCGGCGACGGCGGCTACGAACTGCTCGGCGGTGTGCAGCTCGTGCAGGTCGCACTGGCGCAGGGTGGTGCCGCCGAGGACGGGGTGGACGTGCGCGTCTTGGAAGCCCGGGAGCAGGAGCTTGCCGGCCAGGTCCACGACCTCGGTGGCGGGGCCGATCAGGTCCCTGATGTCGCGCTCCCGCCCGACCGCGGTGATCCGGCCGCCGGCCACCGCCACCGCCGTGGCCCAGGACCGGGCCGGGTCGACGGTGAAGACCGGGCCGCCGGTGAAGACGAGGTCTGCGAACGAGGAAGGGGACACCGGTACTCCAAGGAGGTTCGGAGGGGATTCATGGGAGCTGTGAGCTGTGCCACGGCGTGCGCCGTGGGGAGTAGCAAAACCCATGACAGGATCGCTGTCAATGCCATTGACAACGCGACTGCCGCTAGGATGTGATCGCTGCACACCGCTGACTGCCGACTGGTGACCGCCGACCGCTGACCGCCGATACCGTGCTGAACGGAGACACCGCGATGCCGCGCGCCGCGACCGAGTCCGAGCCTGAGCCTGAGTCCGAGTCCAGGTCCGAGCCCGGGTCCGGGTCCCCGGACTCCACAGGCTCCAGAAAGGGCGGCGGCCGCCGACGTGCGGCGCTGTCCCGCGAGGTGATCATCGAGGCCGCTCTGAACATCGGCTCCCGGGAGGGCGGCTCGGCGCTGACGTTCAGCCGCCTGGGCAAGGAGCTGGGCGCCGACCCGACCAGCGTCTACCGCCACTTCCGAGACAAAGACGAGCTGGTGGTGGCGCTCACCGACCGGATGGTCACCGAGTCCGTGGAGCGCATGGCCGGGCTCACGCCGCAGGAGGTGGGCTGGCGCGAGTGGCTGCGGCGGATCGCGCACTCGGTCCGCTCGGTCTACCTGGACCGGCCGGCGATCGCGGTTCTCGCCGCCAGCCGCACGGCCGCCAGCAAGTCCGAGACCGAGAGCGTGGAGCAGATCATCGGGGTGCTGCACAGCGCCGGCTTGCCGGTGATCGAGGCAGCCGAGGTCTACCGCGCGCTGCTCGACCTGACGCTGGCCTTCACCCAGTACAGCGCGGCCTGGTCACTGCTGGACCCCGAATATCAGAACCGTGATGAGCAGGCCTGGGCTGTCGGTTATGCCACCCTGCCGGCCGAGCGCTTCCCGCTCGTGCACGCCAGCGCTGCCCGGTTGCTGGAGCTGACAAGGGACGACGCGGCAGTGTTCGAATACACGCTGGGGCTCTTCTTGGACGGCGTGCAGATGCGGATTCAGGCTCCGGGGTAGAGGCCGGCGCGGAAAGTGAACGAGACGAGTTGTGCTCGATCGCGTGCGCCGACCTTCGTCATGGCGCGCACGGCGTGTGTCTTCACGGTCAACGGGGAGACGTGTAGTTGGGCCGCGATCTCGTCGTTGCCCAGACCGCTCGCGACGAGCACGATCACGTCCCGTTCCCTGGGGGTCAGGGCGTCGAAGCGCCGCAGCAGCTCCCGGTCGATGACCGGTGGCGGGTTGTGGGTCATGTGGCCGATGAGCGCGGCCGTCGCGACGGCGGAGAGCGCACCGCCGCCGGCGACGACCTCGGTGATGCCGGCGACGAGTTCGGCGGGGCTCACGGTCTTGCTCAGGAAGCCGTTGGCGCCCGCGCGGAGGGCGGCGAGCACGATGTCGTCCTGGTCGAAGGTGGTCAGGACGATCACCCGCAGCTTTTCGGGCGGGTGTTCCTTGCGGATCCGGCGGGTGGCCTCGACGCCGTCGATGCCGGGCATCCGGATGTCCATCAGGACCAGGTCGACGGGGTGGGCTCGGAGGAAGGGGATGGCCTGGAGGCCGTCGGAGAGGTCGCCGGCGACGACCAGACTCGGGTCGAGGCGGAGCATCGCTCGGATGCCGGCCCGGATCTCGTCCTGGTCGTCGACGATCAGAATTCGCGTCGTCATTGGTGTCGTCATTGGTGTCGTCAGTCGTGTCATCGCAGGGCCGCTCCCAGCGGGCTGAACTCCGCACGGACCCGGAATCGTTCGCCGTCGTTGTCGATCGTCAGGCGTCCGCTGGAGGACTCGACGCGTTCGCGCATCCCCACGAGCCCGAGTCCGCCGCCCAGGCTGGAGCCGGGGGAGGACCGGCCGACGCGGTTCTCCACGGTGACGCAGATTCTGCCGTCGCGTTCGTGCACGTCTACCGTCGCCGTGCCTTGTCCGTGTCGGTGGGCGTTCGTCAGCGCTTCTTGGACGACTCGGTAGACCGTGACGCCGACGCTGGGCTCCACGAAAACGGTGGGGACGTCAATCGAGGGCCGGATGTCCAGGCCGATGCTCTCGAACGAACCGATGAGTCCTTCCAAGCTGCTCAGCGCCGGGATCGGTCGGAGCGCTTCAGCGTCTGACACGTCGTCTGCGCGGCGCAGGAGCGTGAGAATCCGCTGTGTCTCGACGACCACGGTGCGGGCGGCGGACCTGGCCGAGACGAGGGCCTGCCGGGAGGCCTCGGAGCCCTCCGAGCCCTCGGGGAGCCCGATCTCCGCGACTCCCAGGTGCATGCTCAGCAGCGCGACCTGGTGGCCGACGACGTCGTGCAGGTCCCGGGCGATCCGCAGCCGTTCCTCGACCACCCGCCGGGTGGCTTCGATCTCGCGGGTGGCGATGGCGCTCGCGGCGCGTTCGGCCAACATCGACCACCGGTCGCGGTGGATGCGTAGCGCGGCGCCGGTCGCTCCTCCCGCGATCGCCGAGAAGAGGGCGGCGGCGCCCACGACGGCGCCGCCACGGAACCCTCCCACCGTCATGAACGCGCCCAGGAAGGACGCCGCCACGACGGCGATGCCGAGCAGCGCCTGTTTGCCCCGGAAGGTGACCGAGAACAGCACCAGGACCGCCATCATCCACACCGACAGGGGATCCCGGCCCACCGCGGTGACGGCGAAGGACGCCGCGCTCGTCACGGCCAGTCCGGCCCACGGCCACCGCCACGACAGGGCGACGCCGCCCCCGGCGAGGAGCACGGCGAGGGCGGTCGGCCAGCCCGAGCCCCGCACCAGCACGGCCACGATCTGACCGGCGAACACCAGCGCGGCCACGGAGTAGGCGGCGAGATGCAGCACCTCGGGGCGGCGGATCCACAGGGGCGTCGCGGTCCCTTGGTGGTCGTCCTGTGGGGTGACCATGGCTTGATTCTCGTTCACGTGTGGCGCGGTCGCGTACTTCGAACGATGTAGATGGTGAATCCGCTCCGCGCTCCGCCGACGGGGGCGGAGAACTACTTCGTTCGAAGTACGTGGCGTTGCTCGAAGGCGCCGAGACTCCTTCGCAGGGCGGCGCCCAACCGGGTCGCTGCACAATCCTCATCGAAACTCTACGGAGCAGCCATGACTCTCACCGCCACGTCCGACCAGGCCACCTCGGCTCCCACCCTGCGCCGGCTGTACATCGTCCGCTTCGTTTTCGCCGCGGTCTGGGCGGCGCTCCTGCCGGTGCTCGGCTCCGATCTCAAGCCTGCGACGAAGATCCTGCTGTTGCTCTATCCCGCCTTCGACGTGGCCGCGGCCGTCGTCGACGCCAAGACCTCACGGGCCACTCGGTCCATCAAGGGCCTCTACGCCAACATGGCCATCAGCGCCGCCGCCGCGGTCGGCCTGGCCGTCGCCGGCAGCTCCGGGACCGCCGACGTCCTGCGCGTCTGGGGAGCCTGGGCCATTGCGTCGGGCCTGGTCCAGCTCGTCGTGGCGCTGCTGCGCCGCTCGATGGGCGGTCAGTGGGCCATGATCCTTAGCGGCGGCCTCTCGGTGCTGGCCGGGGCCTCGTTCCTTGCCAGCTCCACCAAGACCGATCCCTCGTTGAAGGTCCTCGCTGGCTATGCCGCGCTTGGTGGCATCTTCTTCCTCGTCTCCGCGCTCCGACTGCCCCGCGCTGCCAAGACCGCGGCGGCGGAGTACTGAGCGGTCCCCATCGCCTTCGCCGTCGGAAAGCACTTATACCCCGGACGCCTGTTGCCCCCTGCCGCGAATCCAGTAGTGCAGGTCGACTGCTCCCTGCGGGCCCATGACCGTCACGGCGGACCTGGTGGAGGCGAAATAGCAGCCGATGTCGAGTATCGGCACGTCGCTCTCCACGGTGTAGCGCCGGTAGTGGACGCCCGCCGCCTCGGCGAGGGTGATGAGGCTTGGCTCGTCGAATCCCAGGACGGGGAGGTTTGCCAGGCGGTGCGAGTGCTCGTTGAGGAGCAGCAGCCAGCGGACGGCTTGGCCGTCTGATACGGCTGCGATCTCGACGAGGTCGGCGGACTCGCTTGGCAAGGGGCGTTGCGGGCCGAGATACCGACGCGCCCGCCATTCCTCCGGCACGCCGCCGGATCGGACCGTCCATGCCTCGGAATCGCCCCACTGATTGCTCGCGGTCACCAGCCCCCGGCCGTCGCAGCCGATGCCGCCGCGTTCGAACCAGCCGGCCTGCCCGCCTGGTCCGTCCGTTGCGGGGCGGATGAACATCGGCCGGTTCGTGCCCGCGTTGAAGTCGCGGGCCTCGGCCACCGTGAGCGGAGGCATGGACTCGGCGGCCAGATCGGCCCACGTCTGTTTGAGCTGCTGCTTCCGCTTTCTCCGCCAGGGATCGTCGATGACGCTTCGGGAAGCCGCTCCCCAGACCGCGACAATGACCGCACCGCCGACAATCTGCACCTTGAGGGTCACGATACCCGCCAGGAAGATCACCGCTGCGAACGCAAGAATGCACCGAGAGACTAACGTTCCGGGCGTTGGCCGGGAGCGGGCTAACGGAGTAGACGCTGACATCTCGCGTTGGGGAACTTGCCGACGGCGAAAACGCACAAGCCGAGGCTAGACCGACACCGACACCCCATCAACGAGAGCGGACACCTGCAAAATCAGAAAGCCATAACAACGGCGCGCGGTAGTCGACGCGGAGGCGCATCCTACGGACGGGACGCGGCCACCATTCGCGGGGGTGGCCGCGGTTAAACTGGCGAGACCATGCTGTGCCAACCACCGAGGACCGGGTTTCCCGGCTGCGCTCAGTGCCCAGGAAGTATGTGTCGCCTGTGAGTGAGTCCGAGCCCGCCGGCGAGCTCCAGCTTGAGGCCGCGGTGGAGCGCCTGATCTTTGTGCGCGCCGACGAGTACACCGTTGTCCGCTTACTCTCCGAGGAGCAGGGGGAGTTCACGGCTGCCGGGGCGGCGCTGGCGGGCGTGCAGCCCGGTTCCGTCGTGCTGCTGAGCGGGCGGTGGGTGCAGCACTCCCGGTTCGGGACGCAGCTGTCGGTGTCCTCGTGCGAGTGCGTGTTGCCGTCGCACATCCGCGGTATCCGCATGTACCTGGGCTCGGGTCTGATCCGCGGCATCGGACCGAGCCTGGCCACGGCGATCGTCGAGCACTTCGGCGAGGACACGCTGAAGGTCATCGACGCCGATCCGGAGCGGCTCACCGAGGTCAACGGGATCGGCGCGGTCCGCAAGGACCGGATCGTGTCGTCCTGGGTCGGGCAGAAGGTGATCCGGGACCTGATGGTCGTGCTCCAGGGGTTCGGGATCTCGCCGCTGATGGCCGCGAAGATCTATGCGGAGTTCGGGGCGGACTCGCTGGTCGTGGTGCGCAAGGATCCGTACCGGCTCATCGAGAAGGTCCGTGGCATCGGCTTCACGATCGCCGACAAGATCGCCCTGGCCTCGGGCGTCGCCGAGCAGGATCCGACGCGTCTGCGGGCGGCGTTGATCGACCGGCTGGATACCGCGCGGCGGGACGGCCATTGCTATGTGAACCACACACGCCTGCTCGTCGACGCTGCCCGCCTGGTGGGGCAGGACCGCGAACTGGTACGCATCGAACTGGAGCAGTTGGCCGCGCAGCGGGCGGTGATCGTCGAGCCCGATCCGAACCCCGATCCGGACGAGCCCGGCCCGTCTGCGACGGTCGTCTTCGCCAAGGCCCTGCACAACACCGAGCGGTCCCTGGCCGCGGCGATCACCAAGCTGCTGCACGCCGACTCGGACGTTCCCGCCGCGGCCCGACGACGTGCCGAGACCCTCGACGTCGACCACCCCGATCTGCACGAGGGCCAGCAGGCGGCGGTGCGGATGGCGCTGACTCACACCGTGTCGGTGCTCACGGGAGGCCCGGGGTGTGGCAAGAGCCATACCGTCAAGACGATCGCGCAGATCGTGAAGGCCTGCGGCGGGAGGGTGACGCTGGCGGCGCCCACGGGCAAGGCCGCCAAGCGCCTCTCGGAGCTGGCCGGGATGCCGGCGATGACCGTGCACCGGCTGGTGGCCGACCTGCCCGACGCCGACCCCGACGCCTTGTTCGACGACAGCCCGCTGATGGCCGACCTGATCGTCGTCGACGAGGCGTCGATGCTGGACGTGTTCCTCGGCCTCAAACTAGCCCGTCAGGTCCCGACCGGTACGCACCTGCTGCTCGTCGGGGACGTCGACCAGCTGCCGTCCATCGGTCCGGGCAGTGTCCTGAACGATCTGCTGCGGGTCCCGGAGATCGCGCGAACCGAGCTGACGCACGTGTTCCGCCAGGGCGAGGGCTCCTCCATCACCGCGAACGCCTACCTGATCCGCGCCGGACGGATGCCGAATCCGCGCACGAGCGAGTTCTGGTTCGACCAGGTCGAGGACCCGGGGAAGGTCGCGGAGCGCATCCTGGAGATCGCCACGGTCCGGATCCCGACCTCTCATGGCGTCCCGCCGTCCGACGTCCAGGTCTTGGCGCCGACCCGCCGTGGCGTGACCGGAACCGTGGAGCTGGGGCGCCGCCTGCAGGAACGCCTCAACCCCGCTGACCCGGAGAAGAACGAGTACTGGGCCGGCGCCTCGGTGTTCCGGATCGGGGACAAGGTGATGCCGATCCGCAACGACCCGAACAAGGGCAGCTCCGGAATCTTCAACGGAACCACCGCTGTCGTCTCCGGTCTCGACCCGCAGTCGCGGACCGTGCAACTGCGCACTGACGACGGCGACTTCGCGGTCTACGACTTCGACGAGCTCGACGACCTGCTGCACGCCTACGCCATCAGCGTCCACCGCTCCCAAGGCAGCGAGTACCCCTACGTCGTCGCGCCGCTGACCACGGAGACGGGGCCGCTGATGCTGTACCGGAACCTGCTGTACACGTTGGTCACCCGGGCCAGGAAGCTCGTCGTCCTCGTCGGGCAGCGGCGTGCGCTGGAAATCGCCGTCCACAGCGCTGGCCGGGATCGCAACACCGCCCTGGCCCAGCGGCTCCAGGCCGTGCTGGACAGTGGTACTCGATCAGCTTGAGGGCCTCACGTGCCCGGCACCGTCCGGGTCCAAACCGCGTCCTGGACCTGCTTGACCAGCTCCTCGACCGCCGGCGGCCAGACGTTCCGGTACTTGCCCCGGTCGGCGCCGATGATCTCGACCATTTTGTCGATCATGTCCTGCGGGTCGTACTGGTCGGCCAGGATCTCCGCGAAGCCGGCCTTGACGTCCTTGGTCCGGTTGACGTTGACCGAGTCGTCCAGCCAGCGGAAGGTCGTGTCCGCGATGCGGTCGTTGAACCCGGTCCGATAGGCACCGGGGTTGTTGGCAGGCCAGGCCGGCATGTCACGCCGCACGCTGATCCGCCGCTTCCACACCGACACCGGCCAACCGCCCATGCGCTGGCTGCTCGACGCAAGGCTCGCCCTCGCCCGCGAACTGCTGGAAGCCACGGATCTGACCGTCGAAGCCGTCGCACGGCGCTGCGGGCTGGGTACGCCGGCCAATTTCCGAACGCTGTTCAAGGCGCACATCGGAGTACCTCCGCGGACCTACCGGGAGACCTTCACCGCGAGCTGATACGCAATGCCCAGCTTCGGCTTGACGCCGTCGCGTGACGAGCGGTTTCAGCGGCGCTTCAGTCGCGTATCAGCGCGCCGGGCGACCATGAAGAAGACGTCGCGGCGAGACCCGCTGCGGCTCGAACCGGCCCGTCCATGGCACAGATCGACAACGGGTCGCGCTGACCCCTCAAGCCTGACACCTGCTCCGCCCCGATGGAGGAGGCTCAGCCCGTACGGCGGGCTGAGCCTCCTCGTGGCATACAGGGCGCTGCTAGACGACCCGTAGCCCGACCGCCCGTGGTGTGGCGGTGCCGAGATCGTGTTGTGCCCGCTCGGCGGCGAAGACCCGCAGCAGCTCGTGGAGTTCGTAACCGCCGGGTCGGTCAGAGCGCAGGAGATATGTGTCGACCAGGGCCTCCAGAACGCGTTCGGCCTCGGGGGCGGGAAGCCCGGCTAAGGCTGCCGCTGCCGGCAGGCCGATCGTCGGACCGGTCCGCAGTCCCAGCAGGCAGAACATTCGCTGTGACGGGCTCAGGGATCCGTCGGGTTCGGCTAGGGCGGCGTATCCGGACTCGAATGCGGCGCGGACGCTGTGGTCTCCATGGCTGAGCTGGTCGAGACCGCCGTCTGCGGTGTGCAGACGGCTCGCCAGGTCCCGGATCTGCCAGCCCGGCCTGGCGGCCAGGCGCCCGCCGGCCACGCACAGCGCCAGGGGCAGGCCGGCGCAGGATGTCAGGACACTGTCGATCGCTTCGGGCTCGGCCCTTACCCGTTCGGGGCCGATGATTCGGGCCAGCAGTTCCCGGGCCGGATCATCGGGCAGCACGTCGAGGTCGAGGTGGACCCATCCCGGCGCGGACGGCCGACGGCTGGTGGTCGCCAGCAGTCCGCAGTGCGCGCCGCCGGGAACCAGTGGCCTGATCTGTGCGGCGTCGCGGGCGTCGTCGAGGAGGACCAGCACGCGGCGGTCGGCCAGCAGGGTGCGGAACAGGGCACTGCGTTCCTCCTCGTGCTCCGGCACCTCGTCCGGACGTACCCCGAGCTGGCGCAGGAACATCGCCAGGACAGCCGCGGGCCGGGCCGGTGTCGGCGTCCTACCGCGCAGGTCTGCGAACAGCTGACCGTCCGGGAACCGGCTGCGGACCCGATGTGCGACGTGAACAGCCAACGCCGTCTTGCCGATTCCGCTCATGCCGCCGATCGTCGCGACCGCGGTCGACGGTGGAGCGAGCGGCGACATGCTCGCTGCCGGGCGCCCCACTGCCGCCTCGAATGTCCCCTCGAAAACGGCGACGAGCCGCTTGATCTGCGCGTCGCGGCCGATGAGTATCGCGCCGTCGGCCGGCAGCATCCCGGGATTGGGTGCTGGAGCCGGTCCCGGAATCCGCGGTGGTGCGGGCTCCGCACCCCAGTCGAGTCCGCAGTCTCGGGCGAGAATCCGGGCGTGGAGCCCGACGAGCTCCGGTCCCGGGCGGACGCCGAGTTCGTCGCGTAGCAGGACGCGAACCCGCTGGTACTCGGCGAGCGCGTCGGCGTGCCGGCCGCTGCGGTGCAGGGCGAGAATCAGCTGTGCTGGAAACGTCTCGTTGAGAGGGTGTTCGCGGGTCAGCACGCGGAGTTCGGCGATCAGCGCGGCGTGTCGGCCGAGGTGCAGCTCGGCGTCCACCCGCCAGCCCAGGGCCTGCAGGCGCATCTCCGACAGCCGCTCGCGTTCGGTGGCACACAGGACGTCGCTGTCGACGTCGGCGACCGGTTCGCCGCGCCACAGGCTCAGCATGCGACTCAGCTCGGTCGCCGCGACGGCCCAGTCCCCCCGCATCACAGCCTGCTGGCCGCGACCGTGGAGCTCCACGAAGTCGTCCAGGTCGAGCTCGCCGTCCTGGATCCGGATCGCGTACCCGGACTCGGTGGCGCGGATCCGGTCCCGCGCCGCGTCGGCCAGGTTCCGCCGCAGCCGGAGGATGTGGTTGCTCAGCGAGGCCGCAGCCGACCGGGGCGGACTGTCCCCCCACAGGCCCGACTTGAGGCGCGTGGCCGGCACCGGCTTGTTGGCCTGCATCAGCAACGCCGCCAGGATGGCGCGCGGCATCGCCGCGGTGATGGGGACCGCCACGCCGTCCCGGGTGACGGTGACCGGACCCAGGACGTCGAAGCGCAGGGTCTGGTCCACGGAGGACCCCTTTCTGTCAACGCGGTGCGCCCCGCCTGCCGACACCGCCTCGCGCTCATCCTTGGGCCCCCGCCGCGCCCACGTCGACGTCTACGCGCCAGATGCCGAGACTGCGGGACGTCACGCCTCCCACCTGCGGGGACGCCGGATCCTCGGAAGGTTCCGCGGGACGGCGGACTCTATGTGCACGGCACAGCACGGCTCGGCACGGCCCGACGCTCGCGCATGCGGGGCGGAACGGCTTGAGTGGCTGCGAAGGCAACGGCGCTGGCGAGCATCACGAGGGTGACGTGGGACCGTGGCTGTGGCCACCGGCCAATCTCGGCGCTATCGCGTTCGCCGCCGCGAGGGCTTCGTCGCAAACGTGCTCCGTCGGCAGAGCAAGTCCCACAGGCGGTGGTATCTGCAGGCGGATGTACAGACGAGACCCGGACGTGGCCTCGACCGTCATGTAGCACTCACCCCAGTCAGTGCGCAGATCCTGCTTACCGGGGCGGCCGTCGTTGGTTGATATGTCGGAGACCTGACCGTCGGCGGGGAAGTCCGTGGTCACATCGCCATAGGGGTTCGCGTCCAGGTCGATGGACAAGTTTCGGTTGTGACCGAACCAGGCGCAGCCGCTCGCCGTGTAGTCGACCGAAAGAGGAGAAAGGGAGCTCCCTCGCGCGGCAAGCTTGAGCCGGCTGAGGGTGTCGGCCGGGAGCAACGTGCACGCGTCAACGGTCTGCCACCAGTCATCGGGGTTGTCCGGGTTCGGAGCAGGGGTGTACGGAACCGGTGGCAGGTACACGGGTTCGCATGTGCACGCGGCGGGGTCGCAGTGCTCCTTCCCGCTTGCGCAGCTTCCGTCACAGCCGGACAGGCCGGCGATCAGTAGAACGCCGAAGAGGGCAGCAGCCATGACCGGGGTGAAAGTTCGGCGATCCATCGCGGACCTCCCCGTGCGGCCGAAGGACTACACCTCATTTTAAATCAGGGCACAGCGATACGGAACGGTGCAGGCGCAACGGCGACCTTCTGACCAAGCGGCGTTGCCTCTGCAGCACGCTGAGGTGGCTGCCACAGCCGCAACCGGAAGCGAGGACCGGTCCTCGAAGGGATAATCTAGAATTACCTGTCGGCGTCGGCGGACGGACTCATCGGGTCGATGACGGCCCAGTGCTCGACCAACTGCCCGTCCTGGAAGCGGATGACGTCCATCACCCGGAACTCGATGAGCTCGCCCGACGGCGGCGCGCCGAACCAGGGCCCGGTGTGCCGGCCGCGGAACATCTTGTGGGTGGCCACCAGGTCGCCGTCGCCGACGCAGTGCAGGATCTCGATACGCAGGTCGGAAAAGGCCTCGTGCAAAGCGGCCATGAAGTCGTGGACGCCGGGCAGGCCATCGCGCTGGCCCGGACTGATGGTGCGGTTCCGGAAGCCGGGATGCACGAGCTCGTCGATCAGCTGTAGCCGGCCCTTTTCCTGCACCTGCTCGACGAAGAACCGCATGCGCTCCACGTTGGACTCTTGACTGCCCACGCAGCACCGCCTTTCCGCCTGGATCCGCCACCCGGTGGAACCGGGCTGATGACCGGGCTGCTCCAGCGGCAAACGCTACCGCGCGTGACCGACTACGGTCTGCCTTCCGTCCAATCGGCTTCGGCTTCCGCTTCGGATTCGGATTCAGTGCCGGGTCCGGCTTCAGCCGCGGCCATGTCCACCGCCCGGACCCACCGGATGGATCCGTTGGCGATGGTGCGCACCAGCGCCAGAGGTGTGCAGCACAGTCCGTTCAGATCCGGCAGGTTCCCCGGAACGGTAGCGGGATCAGGGGCGCGTCCCGCGGCGAGCACGACGACGCCCAGATCCCCAGCCTCGCCGACTCGCACCAGGTCGTCGACTTCGAACTCGGCCATGCCTCTCCCTCGCCCGCGTGATGTCGCGGCGCCCGGCCCGCACCCCCCGGCCGGGCCGGACACCGTGCCAGCAGTAGTCCCACGCGAGCAGGTGACCGCGCATCACCCTGTGCGGCGCATCACCCGGGTGACGTTTTTTGCGCTTAGGCGGGCGCGTTCGGCCGATTCGCCGGACGCTCCGGCGGCGAGCTGCGATCCTGGAGTCCGCAACAGTCGAACACACCGCAATAGTCGAACACGCTGCGGTCCGTGTCAGGAGAGGTATATGCAGACATCGCCCCGTCATGGGACGAGGTCTATCGGAAGCTCTGCCGCATCGCCCGCAGCCGGTGACGAAGCCCGTGACGAAGCCGGTGACGAACCCGGCGGCGAGCGGTGGCGTGCGCCGGTCGCCGTGCGGCCGGTGGCCCGGCCGGACCTGCTGGCGTGGGTCAACGCCGGTCCCGCCAAGGTGGTCTGCGTCGTCGCGGGCGCGGGCTGGGGCAAGTCGACGCTGATCGACCAGTGGCGGACCGACCCCGGCCGGGCGGTGCCGCTGGCGGTGCTGAACGCCGACCGGTGGACGGCGGACCCCGTGGAGTTCCTGTCCCGGATCGTGGCGTCCTTGGCGGTCGCCGCGCCCGGCCCGGAGTGGGAGGTCGCGGCCCGGCTGCTGGGCCGTCAGAACCCGGACATGGACGGTGCGGTGCTCCCGGCGCTGTGCCGGGCTTTCGCCGGGACCGGCCCGGTCGCCCTGGCCATCGACGACCTGCACCTGGTCGCCAACCCGGCCTGCCACGTGGTGCTGGCGGCGCTGATCGACCGGATGCCGGCGGGGAACCGGTTCCTGCTGGCCTCGCGCAAGAACGTGCCCCTGGCGCTCGGGCGGCTGCGGGCCGCCGGGCGCCTGGTGGAGCTCGGTCCCCGGCAGCTGAGCCTGGACGTGGACCAGGCCGCCGATCTGATCGCCGCGGCCACCGGGACGGCGCCGGCCGAGGACGTCGTGACCGGGATCCTGCAGGTGACCGAGGGCTGGGCGGCCGCGGTCTTCCTGGCCGCGCGTCTGCTGCGGGACTCCTCCGCGCCGGATCTGGTCCTGGCCCGGCTGGCTTCCGCCCACGGGCACGTGGCCGAGCTGTTCGCCGAGGAGGTCCTGTCCGGCCTGACCGCCGATCAGGCCAGGACGCTGAGACGCTCGGCGGTGTTGGACCGGTTCAGCTCCGCGATGGTCCAGGCGGTCGCCGGCGGCGAGTTGCCGCTGTCCGAACCGGGCGCGGTCGGAGAGCTCTTCCTGGTCCCGCTGGACACCGACGGCCGATGGTTCCGCCACCACCACCTGCTCCAGGCGGTTCTCCGGCGGCGCCTGGAGCAGGCCGAGCCCGCGGAGGTGTCCGCCCTGCACCGGCGGGCCGCCGAGTGGCTCAGGCACGACGGCCAGCCCTCCGAAGCCATCGGTCACGCCCTGGCGGCCGGCGACGCCCCGGTCGCCGCCGAGCTGATCGGAGCCGTGTACCCGGCGTTGCTGAACACCGGGCGCCGGGAGACCGTCCTGGCCTGGCTGAAAGGGCTGGGGGAGGAGGCCATCGCGGCAAACGCCCCGGCCGCGATCGCCGCGGCCTGGACGGCGGCACTGGGCGGCGACCGGGCGGCTGTCGGCCAGTACCTGGCCGCCGCCGAGCGCGCCGGGCATCCCGGCCCGCTGCCGGACGGCACCCAGTGCCTGGAATCCGCCATCGCCCTCGTGCGCGCGATGTTCGGGTTCGACGGCTTCGCGGCCATGGCCGAATCCGCTCGGGCGGCGGCCGCCTGGGAGACCGACGCGACCAGTCCCTGGCACGCGATGGCGTGTCTGACTCTCGGCCACGTCCACTACTTGTCCGGAGAGCCGCAGAGCGCGATGGCGCACCTGGAGGCGGGTTTCTCGGCCCAGGCCGCCATGCCGCTGATCCGCATCGGGGCCAGTGCGCTGCTCGCCCTGTGCCACCACGACCTCGGCCACCCCGACCAGGCCGAGCAGCTGGTGGAGGTCGCCGACCGCCTCGTCGCCGACTACGCCCTGCAGGGCAGCCCGCAAGCCGCGCTGGTCCCGGCGGCCCGTGCCGTCATCGCCGCCGGCCGCGCCGACTTCACCGCCGCCGGCGAACTGCTGGCCACAGCCCACACGCAGCGCCAGTCGGTCCCGGGGATCAGCCCGTGGCCCGACGTGCTCATCCTCGTCCTGCACGCGCGCGTCCGCATCGCCGCCGGCGACCACAAGGCGGCCAACCAGTTGCTGGACGACGCCGAGGCCCTCGTCCGCCGGCTGCCGGACACGCAGGGCCCGCACCTGGAGCGCATCGACGACCTGCGCCGGCGATCCCGCGCCGCGGCGAGGAGACCGGATCCGCTGGAGCCGCTGTCCGCGGCGGAGGTCGCGCTGGTGCAGTTCCTTCCGACCCGGTTGACGCTCGTCGAGATCGCTCGCGAACGCGGCGTGTCGATCAACACCGTGAAGACGCAGGCGCGGGCTGTCTACCGCAAACTCGGCGCCGACGGACGGGACAGGGCCGTGGAGATCGCGCGTCGGCAGGGGCTCATACCGTAGGTATGGCGGCGCCGCGAGATCGACAATGGCCGTGGGCATTCCGGGAACCCCCTTAATGGTAAATGTGGAATTCCCCGCGGCGCGTGTTCCGTCGATATCCCCGCTTCGCCTCAAGGGCCGGGTCGACACCGATTCTTGATATACTGACGTTGACAATGATCGCAACGACGACATCCGGTCCGGATCAACACTCGGCGACCATCGCTCCGGGATGACCCCCTGATCGCTATACGGGTGGCGGCGGGGGCCGATACATTTGTCCTGTCGAGCGCGACCGCGGAGTGCTGAACTCCGCAGTCTGTCATTCGGTCTGGCGCGACACGGTCAGGCTGATTCTTCGGGCGAAGAACGACCAAGGGGGAAAGATCATGGTGGGCAATTACGGCGCGCCCGGCGTGTATATCGAGGAGCGCCCCAGCGGGTCCATGCCGCTGCAAGGGGTGGGGACGGCGGTGGCCGCGTTCGTCGGTTTCACCGAGACTTATCGGGCCGATGCCGGAGACCCCACCGATCCGGACGGGGTCAAGCCGCAGCTGATCACCAGCTGGCCGCAGTACGAGCGGATCTACGGCGGGTTCGCGCCGGGGATCATGCTGCCGCACGCGGTGAAGGGCTACTTCGAGAACGGCGGCGGCATCTGCTACGTCGTGCGGATTCCGCGCGGCGGCGGCGACGCGCTGAGCCGGTCGCTGCCCGCGGTCGGGCGCGCCGGGGTGGAGACGATGCTGGTGCGGGCGCTGGACCCGGCGGCGCGGGTGGAGGTCGTGATCGAGCCGACCGCCCCGGCCCAGCCGGCTGCTGCGGCGGAAGGCGCCGCGCCCGAGGCGGCCGGACAGGACTTCACCCTCAAGGTGATCTCCGGCGACGCGCAGGAGGAGTACCCGGGGGTGACCCTGGGCGGGCGCGGCAGCCGTACGGTCGAGAAGGCCGTCAACGAACACTCCAAGCTGATCCGGGTCGAGGTGCGCAACGTGCCGGGCCTGTCGGCCGCCGAGCGGATGCCCGCGGTCGGGCGCTACGCGCTGGTCCCGACCGCGCCGCCGGCCGGCGCGGTCTCGCCGCAGCAGCTGGCCGGCTCGGAGAGCGAGCGGACCGGCTACCAGGGCCTGGCGATCGCCGACGAGGTCACGATGGTGGCGATCCCGGACCTGGTCACGGTGTCCACGCGGCCGGACGGGTCCTTCGACGCCGACACCTATCTGGCCGGGCAGGGCCGGCTGGTGGACTGGTGCGAGGGCAACCGCCGGATGGCGATCCTCGACGCGCCGCCCGGGCTCAACGCGCAGCGCGCCCTGGAGTGGCGGACCGCCCTGGCCCGGGACAGCGCGTTCGGCGCGGCCTACTACCCGCACCTGGTGATCCAGAACCCGCTGGCCCGGCCGGGCGCGACGAACGGCGAGAAGTTCCTGACCGTTCCGCCCTCCGGGCACATGGCCGGGGTGTGGGCGCGCACCGACGCCACCCGCGGCGTGTGGAAGGCGCCGGCCAACGAGGTGGTGCGCGGCGTGGCCCGGCTGGCCGCCGACATCACCTCCGGCGAGCAGGACCTGCTGAACCCGGCGCAGGTCAACTGCATCCGGTCGTTCGGCACCAACGGCATCCGGGTCTGGGGCGCCCGCACGCTCGCGGCCACCGACCAGAGCTGGCGCTACATCAACGTGCGCCGCCTGTTCACGTACATCGAGGAGAGCGTGCGGCGCGGCACGCAGTGGGTGGTCTTCGAGCCGAACGACGCCGACCTGCACGCGCGGGTCAAGCGCACGGTCGCCGCGTTCCTGCGCGGCCTGTGGATGCAGGGCGCGCTCGTCGGGGCCACCCCGGAGCAGGCGTTCTACATCCTGTGCGACGAGTCGAACAACCCGGCGTCCTCCGTGGACGAGGGCAAGCTCATCGTCGACGTCGGCATCGCCCCGGTGAAGCCGGCCGAGTTCGTGATCTTCCGGATCAGCCAGTGGCAGGGCGGCGCGGAAACCGCGGAGTGACGCGGGCCCGCCTGATCAGCTCCAGGACAGCTAGGGGGAAACAACCATGCCTGATTTGTCGACGACATCGGTCTTCGTGCTGGAGATCGACAGTGTGGAGATGGGCAGCTTCCGCAAGGTGGCCGGGATCGAGTCCGAGACCGAGACCATCGAGTACAAGGAGGTCACCAAGGACGGCCGGATGATCATCCGGAAGCAGCCGGGCGCGATGAAGTGGTCGGACATCACGCTGGAGCGCCGGATCGACAGCTCGCACGACCTGTGGGAGTGGCGCAAGCAGGTCATCGACGGGGACATCGACAAGGCCCGGCGCAACGGCTCGATCGTGGCCAAGGACTCCAAGATGAACGAGGTCGCGCGCTGGAACTTCACGGCCGGCTGGCCTTCGAAGTGGACCGGCGCGGACTTCGACGCCGGAGCGAACGACGTGGCCACCGAGAAGGTGGTCATCACGCACGAGGGCATCGAGCGGAGCTGAGCTGCGCGGTGAGTCTGAACACTGAGTACGCCTTCACGCTCCCGAAGGGGTTCGTGGACGACGAGGGCACCCTGCACCGGACCGGCGTCATGCGCCTGGCCTGCGCCCGCGACGAGGTCGAGCCGCTGCGCGATCCGCGGGTCCGGGAGAACGAGGCCTACGCCACGGTGATCGTGCTGGCCAAGGTGGTCACCGAGCTGGGCACGGTCGGCCGGATCACGACCAAGACCGTGGAGAACCTGTTCGTCGACGACTACCGGTACCTGCAGGACTTCTACCGCGTCATCAACTTCGGGGACCCGGCGATCCTGGAGACGATGGAGCCCGGCAGCCCTTTTCCCCGGGAGGCGCTGGTGGTGGACTGACCCGCTACGCCGTCGACGAGATCTGGCGGGAGATCGCTTATCTGGCCTACCACCTGCACTGGCGGCTGGACGACCTCCTGGACCTCGAGCACGGCGACCGGGTCCGCCTGCTGGAGGAGGTCGGCGGGTTGAACGAGCGGTTCTGGCAGGGAGTCCGCGACGGGGACTGAGACCCCGGCCGGGACACCCGGCCGAGACACACACCGAAGCGAATGGGGGGATGAGGCGATGAACGGCCAGTCACGCACACCGGATCCGCCGTTCGTCGGCCGCTTCCTGTTCACCGTGGACGGCCTGACCATCGGCGCCTTCACAGAGGTGTCGGGCCTGTCGGTGCAGATCGAGACCGAGGAACTGGCCGAGGGCGGCCAGAACCAGTACACCCACAAGCTGCCGGGCCGCATGAAGTGGCCCAACCTGGTCCTCAAGCGCGGGCTCACCGACACGGACAACCTGTTCGAGTGGTTCGCGAAGTGCTCCGGCGACGGCCTGGCGGAGCAGGGCAACAAGCTCGAGCGGCACCACGGCTCGGTCGCCCTGCTGGACGCGGCCGGCCAGCCGGTGCGCCGCTGGAGCTTCGTGGACGCCTACCCGGTGAAGTGGACGGGGCCGAAGCTGGCCGCGTCCTCGCGCGCGGTCGCGGTCGAGGAGCTGGAGGTGTGCCACTGTGGCTTCACACCGGGGACGTGAGCAGGGCGGCGGCGGTGGCGTCGGCGGCGGTCGGTGGGGACGGCTGTTCCGGCCGCTGGTCCGGGTTCGGCCGCTGGTTCGGCGACGGGCCGCGGGCGGCGCGGTGGGTGGCTTGGTGGCCGGCACTGTGTCGGCGCTGCCGGTTCGGGCGCCGTGGTGGCGGGTCGT
Organism: Catenulispora rubra; assembly: GCF_015356825.1. Taxonomy (GTDB): domain Bacteria; phylum Actinomycetota; class Actinomycetes; order Streptomycetales; family Catenulisporaceae; genus Catenulispora; species Catenulispora rubra. Next base: position 24,870 of record NZ_JAACYW010000032.1, read on the forward strand.
CGCAGGTGAGGTCGTGCGCCGGCTGGCAGTCGGGGCGCGCCGAGGCAGGACGGCGGCGGACGCCGCGGGCCTGGTCGGGGCTGCGGGAGAGTTGCCGGGGCCGGGGCAGGTTCGCCGGTCGATTGCTTCGGGGCGGCCGCTGATCAACACTGTCCGGTCGGATGCTCGGCGCCGAGCTCAGGAGTCTGCTGCCGTCGCGGCGACAGGATCGGGTGTCCGGGCTGGCGCACCGGCGAGATCGGGTGTCGGGACCAGTGCGGCCGGATCGGGCGCGGGCCTTCTGCCGAGCGCGGTGCTGCGGTCGGTGGGAGCGCCGACAGGATTTGGTCGCGGATCGGTGCTCGGTTCGGTCCGATCGAGTGTGCGGTCAGCTGGACCGGATGGCGGGTCTGTCGCTGATGCGGCGCGATCGAGCGCGCGGTCAGCGGGACTGGATGTCGGCTCGATCGGTGCGCCGGTCGGACCGGATGCCGGGCGCTCTGTCGGCGGCGTCGCGGCACCGGGACCGGCCGCTGCCGGCAGCCGGAATCTGCTTGGCCGGGCGCGGTCGGCCGTCGGGCCGGACTCGCTGGGCGGCGCCTTCGCGGCGCGGAGTGTGCGGCGGGAGTCGGTCGCCGGTGTGCGTTCGGACTCTGTGTCGCGTGCCGTGGCTTCGGAGTCCGGGGCACGTGGCGCGGAGCGTGTGGCGGCGCCGGAGGGCTCGCCGGAGCAGCGGTGGCGTGCTGCGGTGAAGGCTCGTCCGCTGGAGGCGCCGCGGCCGTTCCCGGCGCACCTGCGGCCGTTGGTGGCGCGGTTTGCCGGCGACGCCGGTCGCGCCTCGTACACCACCGGGCCGGCGACTCGGGAGGCGTTGGCGCAGGCCGGCGCGCGCGGGGCGACTACCGGCTCTGTCGTGCACCTGCCGGGTGCTCCGGCTGCGGCGATGTCCGCCGATCTGACCGGTGTGCTCGCGCACGAGCTGAGCCATGCTCGGCAGCCGGTCGGGCGGCCGCGGTTCCTGCTGCGGGTGCAGTCCGGTGCGATGGACGCTGATGAGCGCGCCGCGCATGTCGTCGGGCAGCAGGCTGCTGCAGGGACGGCGTCTTCGGTGTTCGCAGAGTCCTCAGGGTCTTCAGGGTTCTCGGGGTCCGGTGGTTCGCACGGCGGGGCGGCGCGGGCCGTCCAGCGCAGTATCAGTGCTCCGACACTCCCGGGTCACCTCGGGGGCCTCGGCGGCGTCGGCGCCGTTCCGCCTCCCGGATCGGTGGCGCCCGGCCTGGTCGACCAGCTGCCGGTCGGTGCCACGTCCGGCAACGCGGTGTCGGAGGCCCGGAGCGCCGTTCCCGGACTCGCCGGCGGTCTGCCGGGCCTGAGCAGCATGAGCGATATGGGCAACCTGGGCGGCACCGATGCCACGGCCCGCGGTCTCCTGGCCGCGCTCGCCGCAGCCGACCCGGACGGTGCCGCCGCGTTTGCGGAGTCCGCCGTCGGCCGGGGTGCCGGAGAATTCGGCGGCCACGACGGCCACAGCGGCACTGGCGGTCACGGCGGCCACGAGCTCGACTCCGACACCGCCGCCGCGACGGCAGCGCCGTCGTCCCCCGGAGCGCCGGGCGCGCCCGCCCACGGCGCCGCCCCGGCCTCAGCGCCGCGCCACCTGCCCGACACCGACATCGAGCGCATCGTCGAAGCCGTGGAGCAGCGCCTGCTGCGCCAGCTGGAACGGCGCGGCGGACGCTACGCGGGGGTCTTCTGATGTCCGGACCGGTCAAGGCCTATCTCGAGATCGAGAGCGGCGACCACATCGACTGCATGTTCAACCCCGCCGAGCTGTCCATCAGCAAGTCCAACAGCTGGAAACCGGCCGGCGAGGCCAAGGGCAAGAACGCCCCCGAGCTGCGCTTCCAGGCCGGCCAGTCGGCCACGCTGACGCTGAGCCTGACCTTCGACACCACCGCCGACGGCACCGCCGTCACCGACCACACCGACAAGCTGCTCGGCGTCATGAAAGTCGACCCCGGCCTGTCCGGCTCGGACCGCGGACGCAACAAGGCCCGGCCGCCGTGGGTGAAGTTCCACTGGGGTGCCACGCACTCGTTCAAGGCCGTCGTGGAGCAGCTGCGGATCCGCTACACGTACTTCGCCAGCAGCGGCATGCCGTTGCGGGCCAAGGCGGACCTGTCCCTCAAGCAGTGGAACGACGAGGCCGAGCTGCCGTTGCAGAACCCGACCTCCTCCACGCCGACCCTGCACAGCGTGCACCAGCTGCTGCCGGGCGAGACCCTGGACCGGGTGGCCGCCGCGCACTACGGCGACCCGACCCGCTGGCGGATCATCGCCGAGGCCAACGGCATCGTGGACCCGCTGAACCTGCCCAAGGGCGCGACGCTGGCGATCCCCGAGCAGGGCGCGCGCTATCGGGACGGCGCCGCCGCCGCGTTCCGGTCCGGCGGGTCCGCGGGCGGCCCAGGCGGCGACCGCGTCCGAGGCCCCCATGCCTGAGCAGCGCCGCCTGGACGGCGTCCTGATCACCGCGGACGGCGCGCCGCTGCGCGCCGAGCTCTACGCCCGGCTCACCTTCGTGCACGTCGAGGAGTCCGTCCAGCTCCCCGACTCCTTCGAGCTCCGCTTCGACGACCCGCACTTCACCCTGTTCGACGAGGATCGCTTCCGCTACGGCACCCGCGTCTCCATCGCGTTCCGCGCCGAGTCCGACCCGGTCGTGGTCACCACCGGCGAGATCACCGCGATCGCCGTCGAGCCCGGGCCCGGCGGCCGGCACGAGCTGATCCTCACCGGGCTGGACCTGACCCACCGGCTGACCCGCGGCGGGAAGTCCCGCGCGTTCGCGAACATGAGCGACAGCGACGTGGCCCGGCGGATCGCCGGCGACCACGGCCTGGACGCCGACATCGACGCCACCGGCGACGTCCACGAGCACACCATGCAGCACGGCGAGACCGACTACGCCTTCCTGCGCCGGCTCGCCGGCCGCGTCGGCCACGACGTCTGGATCACCGACAGGACCTTCCACTTCAAGAAGAAGCCGAAGGGCCGTCAGGACCCGCCGAAACTGGTCTGGGGCGAGAACCTGCTCGACTTCCGGGTCCGCTTCGCCTCCGTCGACGTCTGCGACGAGGTGGTGGTGACGGCCTGGGACCCGGTCGACAAGAAGCCGGTGACCGGCCGGGCCACGGCCGGCGACCCCGGGACCGACGCGCCGGCCGCGCAGCAGATGGCCGACGCCGCGCGGCACGCCTTCGGCGCGGTGACCCGGCACGCCGGCCAGTTCCCCTCCGGCACCCAGGCCGAGGCCGACGACCGGGCCCAGTCCCTGCTGCTCAAGGCTTCCGGCGGCCAAGTGGTGCTGCGCGGCGAGGCGGTCGGCAACCCGCGGCTGGGGGCCGGCGGCCAGGTCGGCCTGGACAAGGTCGGCAGGCGGCTGGCCGGGACCTACCGGCTGACCAGCGTCGAGCACGTCTACGGCGCCGACCGGCCCTACGTCACCCGGTTCGTGTGCGGCGGCAAGGACGCCGACGGCCTGGCCGACCTGGTCTCCGGCGGCGGCGCGGCCGGCGCCGACCCGCAGCGCGGCTGGGGCTCGCTGGTGGTCGGCGTGGTCACCAACAACGACGACCAGAGCGGCGGCCAGGGCCGGGTGAAGGTGAAGTACCCGACCCTGCACGACTCCGAGAGCGGCTGGGCCCGGGTGGTCGCGCCCGGCGCCGGCGACCGGCGCGGCGTCCAGTGGCTGCCCGAGGTCGGCGACGAGGTGCTGGTCGGCTTCGAGCACGACGACAAGGCCCGGCCGCTGGTGCTCGGCGGGCTCTGGGGCCGCAAGGACAAGCCGCCGGAGGCGAAGGCGACCCAGGACGGCAAGGTGAACCAGCGCGTCCTGGCCAGCGGCAAGGACCACCGGCTGGTGTTCACCGACGGTCCGACCAGCACGATCGAGCTGCGGATGGGCGATGCCAAGGCCCTGCTGCACCTGGAGAAGTCGAGCTCGCAGCTGGCCGGGGACCAGAAGCTGGTGATCACCGCCGACCAGATCGAGATCACCGCCGGGCAGAAGCTGTCGCTGTCCGGCAAGCAGGTGGAGATCGCCGCCGACAGCACGCTGAAACTGACCGGCAAGCCGATCCAGCTGAACTGACCCGCCGACACACCGACTGCCCACACACCAACTGCGACACCGACTGCCGACATACCGACTGCCGCACCGACTGCCGACACACCGACCACGGGAGGGGGACACCGCAATGCCAGGAGCGCCCGCAGCGCGCCAGAACGACCCGGTGACCGGCACCGACATCCACATCCTGCTGGTGCCGAGCCCGGGCGGTCCGGTGCCGACGCCGACTCCGCTGCCGTTCGCCGGCAAGCTGGTCTCCGCGCTGTCCGCCGACGTCTTCGTCAACGGCCTGCCGGCCGCCACCGTGAACAGCGTCGCGCAGAACGCCCCGGCGCACCTCGCGCCGCCGCCGACCACGTTCCAGAAGCCGCCGGCCAACACCGGCAAGGTGATCGTCGGCTCGACCACGGTCCTGGTCAACGGCAAGGGCCTGGCCCGGGCCGGCGACCAGGTGGCCACCTGCAACGACCCGGCCGACGCGCCGACCTCGGCGATCGCCGGCGGTTCCGGCGACGTCTTCGCGGGCTGAGGGGAGTGCGGACATGGACCTGATCGGCACCGGCTGGGCGTTCCCGGCCCAGATCACCGCGGGCGGCGGCGTCCGGCTGGTCGGCGGCGGCGAGGAGGTGGACGCCGCGCTGCGGATGGTCCTGGCCACCGCGCCGGGGGAGCGGCTGATGCGGCCGGACTTCGGCTGCGCGATGTGGGAGCAGGTGTTCGCGCCGGTGAACGCGAACACGCTGGGCCTGATCGAGCAGAGCGTGCGCGAGGCCGTCGCGCGCTGGGAGCCGCGGGTGGAGCTGACGGCGGTCGGCGCCGAGCCGGGCGAGGACGGCTCGGTGGTCGTCATCGAGCTGACCTACCGGGTCCGCGCCACCAACGACCACCGCAACCTCGTGTATCCGTTCTATGTCATCCCGCAGGAAGAGCACTCATGAGCTTGCCCGCGCCGAACCTGGACGACCGGCGCTTCCAGGACATCGTCGACGAAGTCAAACGGCGGATCGCGCGCTACTGCCCGGAGTGGACGGACCACAACGTGTCCGACCCGGGGGTGGCGCTGATCGAGCTGTTCGCCTGGATGACCGAGGTGCTGCTGTACCGCCTCAACCAGGTGCCGGACCGGCTCTACGTCAAGTTCCTCGACCTGGTCGGGATCGAGCTCGCCTCGGCCTCCCCGGCCCGCGCCGAGCTGCTGTTCACCCTCGCCGCGCCGCCCGAGCGGCCGATCCTGGTGCCGGCCGGCACCCGGGTGGGCACCGAGCGCGGCGGCGGCGACGACCAGGTCGTGTTCATGACCGACGCGGATCTGACGCTGGTCGGGCCCACCCTGGTCGCCTGCCTGACCCGCAGCGGCGGCCGGTTCCAGGACCACACCGAGGACCTGGCGCTGGCCGGCGCGCAGGTGCCGGTGTTCCCGACGGTGACCGCGGACGACGCGCTCTACCTGGGGTTCGCCGAGAGCCTGGAGCACAACATGATCCGCCTGGACGTCGCGGTCGGCGGCGGCGCCGGCCGCGGCATCGACCCGCGCGACCCCCCTCGGGTGTGGCAGTGCTGGGACGGCCGCGACTGGCGGACGGCCCGGGTGCTCACCGACACCAGCGACGGGTTCAACACCTCCGGGCAGATCAGCCTGCTGCTGGCCGGCCGGCACGAGCCGCTGGCCATCGGCACGGTGCGGGCGCACTGGGTCCGCTGCAAGCTCGTCGACTCCTCGCACGACGGCCGGCCCGGCCGGACCTACGACACCTCGCCGATGCTCGACGAGATCGCCGTGGTGGGCCTGGGCGGGGCCATCGCCGCGCACCACGCCGAGCCGGCGCCGGCCGAGCTGCTGGGCGTCAGCACCGGCGAGCCTGGACAGGAGTTCGTGGTGCGGCGGGCCCCGGTGCTGCCGCGGCGGTTCGGCGAGACGGTGCGGGTGGTGCCGGCGCGGTGCGAGGCCGGGGTCGAGCCCGAGGGCGTGGCGTGGACCGAGGTCGCGGACTTCTCCGACGCCACCGCCGAGGACTCCGTGTTCACCTGGTCCGGCGCCACCGGCGAGATCCGGTTCGGGCCGCGGGTGACCGCGCGCGACGGCCGGTCCCGGCAGTACGGCGCGGTCCCGGAGGAGGACGCGCAGATCTGGGTCACCGGCTACCGCTACGGCGGCGGGCGGCGCGGGAACGTCGGGGCCGGGAAGCTGACCGTGCCGCTGACCGCGATCCCGTCGGTCGACGCGGTGCGCAACCTGGAGCCGGCCACCGGCGGCGTGGACGCCGAGTCGGTGGACAACGCGAAGATCCGCGGGCCGTTGCAGCTTCGCGGCGGGCATCGCGCGGTCACCCGGCGGGACTTCGAACGGCTCACGATGGAGGCCGCGCCGGGGGTGGCGCGGGCGCGCTGCATCCCGCCGGCGAAGGCCGGGGAGCCGGTGCGGGTGCTGGTGGTGCCGCGGGTGGACGTCGCGCCGGAGTCGCTGGCGCTGCAGGATCTCGCGGTGCCGCGGGCACTGGAGGACCAGATCAAGCCGTATCTGGAGGAGCGGCGGCTGCTCACCACGCAGGTGCGCATCGACGTGCCCTCCTACCAGGGGATCACGGTGGCGGCGGAGGTGGTCGCGGCGTCGATGGTGCGGCCGGAGAAGATCCGCGCGGACGCCGAGGCGGCGCTGTACGCGTACATCAACCCGGTCACCGGCGGCCCGGACGGGCTGGGATGGCCGTTCGACGCGGACCTGTCCATCGGGGACATCTTCTCGGTGCTGCGCGGTGTGGCCGGCGTGGTCCGGGCCGAGACCGTGCACCTGTTCCTGGCCGACCTGCGGGGCGGGCGGCAGCCGGAGGAGGCCGGGCAGCAGCGGGTGCGGCTGGCGCCGGACGAGCTGTTCTTGTCAGTGGCGCACCGGGTGGTGGTGCGGCAATGAGTGCGGATGGATTCTTCGGAGAGTCGGCCTCGGGCGCGTCCTCGTCCTCGTCCTCGGGCGTGGCCCCGGCCTCGTCCGCGCACTCCGGCTGGCTGCTCGCGCAGCTGCCGGCGGTGATGCGGCGGGACCGGGTCATCGCCGGCTTCGTGCGCGGGTTCGAGGAGATCGGCGACGGTCTGCGGGACCAGATCGACGACATCGAATACGAGCTGGACATCGACCTGGCGTCCTCCGAGATGCTCAGCTATCTGGCGTCCTGGCTCGGGGTGTCCATCGACGCCGCGGTCCTGGCGTCCGACGACGTCCAGCTGCGGGACGCCCAGCGCCGGCTGATCCGCGCGGTCGGCCGGGCGCTGGTGTGGCGCGGGACGGCGCACGGCGTGGAGATCCTGCTGGAGGCGCTGACCGACAGCCGGGTCACGGTCTCGGACTCCGGCGGCGTGTTCGGCGCGGGCGACCGCGTTCCTCCGGCCACCGACTCGGTGCTCGTCGAGATCGACCACCTCGGCTCGCTGACCAGGCAGCAGATCCTGGCGTTCCTGGACGACGAACTGCCGGTCGGCACCCAGGTCGAACTGCGCGTCCGGGCCGGAGAGGGACAGGGGGAGGGACGATGAGCACGCCGCCGCCGGCTCCGGGGCCGTGGGGTCCGCAGGGCACGCCGGGTACTCCGGGCATGCCGGGCATGCCGGAACCGTCGCAGCAGCCGCACCCCGGGGCGCCGCGTCCCGCGTCCTCCGGCGGCCGCGGGAACTGCCCCGACTGCGGGCGCCCCGTCCCGCCGTACGACGTGAAGCTGTGCCCGTCCTGCGGCTACCCGCTGCTCCTGCAACGGGAGCAGCCGACCGAGGCCGAACCGCAGAAGCACGTGTACAAGCCGGAGTCCGCCACCGAGGACCTGGACCGCAGCGGCGTCCGCCAGCCGACGCCGACGGCGTCGTACACCGCGCGCCAGCCGTCCTGGACCTCGCCGCCGGCCCAGACCGCCACCATCGGCCCGCACTGCCCGCAGTGCCGCACGGTGAACCCGGCGCACCGCAAGCGCTGCGAGATCTGCGGCTACGAACTGTGGCCCGGCGCGGCCTCCCCGCCGCGCTGGCAGCCGGACCCGCCGCCGGTGCCGATGGCGCCGCCGCGCCGGCGGAACCGGTGGCGGTGGCTGCTGGTGATCGGGGCGCCGGTGACGGTGATGGCCGCGGTGTGGGTGCTGGCTCTGGTGCTGTGAGGGCCGAAGCACAGTGCGCGGCCCGCGAACGCTCCGACTGTATGACCACTGACGGCTGACGGCCGACCGCCGATCTGCCAGCTGCCGCACTGCTGGCCGCCGATCTGCCAGCTGCCGCACTGCTGGCCGCCGATCTGCCAGCTGCCGCGCTGCCGGCCGCCGATCTGCCAGCTGCCGCACTGCCGGCCGCCGAACTGTCAGCTCCCGCACTGCCAGCCATCGATCTGCCGGCTGCCGCACTGCCGACCGCCGCACTGCCAGTTGCCGCACTGCCGACCACTCGCCGCCGAACTGCCGATCCGATCCGCACCGCCGCTGGTGTTTCGGCCGGCTCGCGCACCTTTCCGATGGTTCGGATGTCAGTGGCCGGCATCGGCGGCGGCCGCGGTGAATGTGCGGTGGCGTACATCCTCTAAGACCCCTGCGTCACCGTCCACCCGGCGGCGCCGATCGCCGTGCCGGATCGCGCCGCGCCGACCGAGAGCAGGCCGGCCGGGGTGCGCAGCAGGTCGTAGAGGTACACCGGCGGTGCGTTCTGCGGGGCCGTCAGCGGTACCTGTTGCCAGGCCTGTCGCGGGTCGTGCTGGGTCCAGCAGGCCACTGTCTCGCTGCCGGCCGGGCCGGTGGTGCCGCAGGCCAGGAGGGTGCCGTCGGGTTGCTGGGTGATCGCCTGCAGGGAGGCCGAGCTGTCGTCCGGGGCGAGCGCCGCCGGCTGCCAGGCCACGCCGTCGGCGGAGGTCCATATCGCGGGGGCCTGGTGCGCGCCGGACAGGGCCGAGCCGACGGCCAGCAAGTGGCCGTCGGCGGTGCGGGTCAGCCGCCTGATGTCCTGCGGTCCCGGGCCGGACAGGCCGGTGGCCGGGACCCGGGTCCAGGTGGTGCCGTCCGGGGAGGTGAACACCGCGGCGTCGCCGTCGGTCGGGTCGGACTTGCGGTCCTGGCCCACGGCCAGCAGGTGGTGGTCGGCGGTCACGGTGACCGCGGTGAGCTCGGTGACGCCGCTGCCGGACGTGAAGTCGCCGGCCGGGTCGAGCAGCTTCCAGGACGTGCCGTCGTGGGTGGTCCACACCGCCGCCCGACGCTGCGCGCCGCTGCCGGTCCAGCCGACCGCGACCGCGCCGGACGGGGTGGCCGCGACGTCGGCCAGGGTCGCGAACTGGTCCGCGGGCGGCGCGGCGACCGCCGACCACGCGCCGCCGCCCTGCTTCACCCACGCGCGGGGGGCCTGGTCCAGGGTCACGCCGACGGCCACCAGGGCGCCGGACGGCAGCGCGGTCGCCGCCCGCATGGTGTCCGGGCTCTGCGTCGCGGCCGTGCCCACGGGGCCGCCCGCGAGGTGGAAAGCGGTAGCGGCGGTGGGCGCGCCCGGACCGCCGGGTGCTGAGACGGCCCCGGTGGAGGAGCCGACCGGGCCGGCGCCGCTGCCGCCGCCACCCGTGCCGCCGCCGGAATCCTTGTGCTTCACCGTGATCGCGACGCCGACCACGATCCCGACCGCCGCGACCACCACGGTCAGCGCCAGCAGCGGCTTGAGCCGGCTCGGCCCGGCGGTGCGGGCCACGGCCGCCTCGCGGTCGCCGGTCCGCACCACGGTCGCCGGACGCGGCCGCGGGCCGAGGTCGATCACCGGCACGGCGCCGACCAGCACGGGTACGTCGACGGCGGCGGTCAGCGCGGAGGCGGCGAGGTCCACGGGCTCGGCGATGACCGGTGCGACGACCGGTGCCGCGACCGGCCCGGCGACCGGCCCGGCGAACGGCCCCGCGACCGGAACCGTCCCGGTCGAGCCGGGGCCCGGAAGGAACAGCGTCCCGGGGACCAGCGGCAGCGCATCCGTCGATCCCGGCGCCGGCAGGAACGCGGTCGGCTTCGGCGCCGCGGACCCGGCGAGAAGCGCCGCGACCGAAGCAGCGGCCGCGGCGGTGGCTGAGTCACCAGCCGAAGCAGCACCTGAAGCAGCACCTGAAGCAGCACCTGAAGCAGCACCCGAAGCAGCACCTGAAGCAGCACCCGAAGCACCAGCAGCCGAAGGCCCGGTCCCCGCGAGCGGAATCGTCGTGGCCGGCCGCGGGATGTGGAACGTCCCGGCATTCGCCCCCCGAGGCGCCCCGGCGATCACCGCCCCGAGGCTCACCGTGTGCTTCGGGTGCGCGTCCACCGCGATCGGCACCCCCAACTCCTCGGACAGCATCCGCCCCACCAGCGGGATCCGGCTGGACCCGCCGACCAGCAGCACCGTGCGGAGCGCCTCCGGGCCCACCCCGGCGCGCCGCACCACCTGCCCGAACACGCTCACCGTCTCGCGCACCGCGGGCCGGATCAGATCCTCGAACTCCGCGCGCGTGACCAGCACCTGCCCGGCGAAGCCGGGCAGCACCACCGGCACCACGGCCTCGGTGTCCCCGGACAGCGCCTCCTTGGCCCGGACCACCGCGTCGAACAGCTGCCCCACCGCGGTCGCCGCGGCCGGATCGGAGCGGTCGAACGCGGCCAGGTCCACCCCGGCCGCCGCCGCCACGTGCCGCAGCAGTATGTGGTCGAAGTCCACGCCGCCGATCGAGTCGTCGCCCCCGGCCGGCCCGAACAGCTCCAACCCGGTGCCGGTCTTGGCCACCACCGCGGCGTCGAAGGTGCCGCCGCCGAAGTCGTAGACGCCGATCAGCGCGCCCGGCTCGACCCGCTCCTGCGCCGCGTACCAGGTGGCCGCGGCCACCGGCTCGGGGAGCAGGCCGACGTCGGCCAGCCCGGCGGCCATCGCGGCCTCGGTCAGCAGGCCCTGCCGGAACGTGCCCCACTCGGCGGGATGGGTGAGCACCACGTGCCCGGGCGGCCCGCCCTGGACCTCGGCGACGCGCTCGACCGTCCAGCGCAGCACCTGCGCGGTCAGCTCCGGCGCGGTGTAGCCGGCCCCGCCCACCAGCAGCGGCACCTCGTCGCCCATCCGCCGCTTGAACTCCCGGGCCTGCCGCCCCGGCTCGGCGATGCCGCGCAGCACGGCGGGCTCGCCGACCAGTACCGTGCCGTCGTCGCGGACGAAGAGTACTGACGGGATCGCGTTGGCCCGGTTCCCGAGCGGAACGGACTCCACCCGGCCGTCCCGCCAGATCGCCGCCGCCGTGTAGGTGGTGCCGACGTCCACCCCCAGTGGGTAATTCACGCAGCGCAGTATATTGCGGCGGCGCCGTGCCGCGGTGATCTAGATCTTGAAAATAAGAATAACCCTTAGGGGTCATTCCTTATGCGGGTATTTATTGTCTGCGAACTGTCCCCGAACCAGTGCACTGTCAATACCACGCACGCTAACATTGCGGATCAAGAGATTCGTCTCGGGCGACGGTTGCATCTCTTAGGGGGATTCACGTGACAACCTATAGCACCACGCAGAACGACCAGATCGCGTGGGTGCAGCGGCGGGCCTCGGACCTGATCCGCAATGTGGAGCACTTCATCCACGGCAAGACCGCCGTGGTGACGGACCTGCTGGTGGGGCTGCTGGCCGAGGGGCACATCCTGATCGAGGACGTGCCCGGCGTGGCCAAGACCTCGCTGGCCAAAGCGGTCGCGCAGTCGGTGGGCGGCTCGATGCGGCGCCTGCAGTTCACGCCGGACCTGCTGCCCTCCGACGTGGTCGGGGTGCAGATGTTCGACATGAACCGGCGCGAGTTCTCCTTCCGCGAGGGCCCGGTGTTCGCCAACATCGTGCTCGGCGACGAGATCAACCGGGCCTCGCCCAAGACGCAGTCGGCGCTGCTGGAGGCGATGGCCGAGCGGCAGGTCACGGTGGACGGCGTCAGCTACCCGCTGCCGCGCCCCAACCTGGTCATCGCCACTCAGAACCCGGTGGACCAGCAGGGCACGTACGCGCTGCCGGAGGCGCAGCTGGACCGGTTCATGATGCTGCTGCGGGTCGGCTATCCCAGCCACGAGTACGAGGTGCAGATCGTCGGCGACGCGCTGGCCCGGCGGCTCCCCGAGCAGCTGGAGCCGGTGCTCTCGATCGACGAGCTGCAGCAGATGATCGACGTGGTGCGCGGGGTCTTCGTCGCGCCCGCGCTGCAGGCGTACATCGTCACCATCACCGGCGCCACCCGCACCATCCCGCAGCTGCGCCTGGGTGCCAGCCCGCGGGCCAGCAACGCGCTGGCGCAGGCGGCGCAGGCGGCCGCGGCGATGAGCGGGCGCTCGTTCGTCACCGCCGACGACATCAAGCGGATGGCGCAGCCGGTGCTCGCGCACCGGCTGGTGCTCACGCCGGAAGCGGCGGTCCAGGAGCACCGGGCCGACACCATCGTGGACCGGATCCTCACCGCCGTGCCGGTGCCCGCCACCCCCGTCGGCGTGTGAGCCGGCGATGCTGACCCGATCGGGAGTCGGCACGGCGGTCGCGGCGGTGGTGCTGCTCGCCCTGGGCGCGGTCGGGGACTACCCCGAGCTGGTGGCGCTGGCGCTGGCGGCACTGGCCTGCCTGGCGGTCGCCGCGCTGTGGATGCTGCTGCGCCCGGATCTGGCCGCCACGCGGGAGATCCGGCCGGAGCGGGTGACCGCCGGCGAGCCGGCGTTCGGTGTCATCACCCTGACCAACGAGGCGCGGCGGCGCAGTCCGCCGCTCCTGGCCGAGGAGGCGGTGGCCGCCACCCGCGTGCCGGTGTCGATCCCCAGCCTGGCGCCCGGCGCCACCAGCACGTGCACCTACTCGCTGCCCACCGCGGCCCGCGGCGTGTTCCAGGTGGGGCCGCTGACCATCGGGCACAGTGATCCGCTGCGGCTGATGCAGGTCGGCCGGGCCTACAACACCTACTCGACGCTCTTCGTCCATCCGCGGGTGCGGCAGGTGGCCCCGGTGCCGACCGGCCACACCCGGGACATGGACGGGCCGACGTCCAGCTTCTCCCAGCACGGCGGCATCGCCTTCCACAGCCTGCGCGAGTACGTCCCGGGCGACGACTGGCGGCTGGTCCACTGGAAGTCCACCGCGCGCACCGGCGACCTGATGGTGCGGCACAACGTGGTCCCCAACCAGCCGCGGCTGATCGTGGTGCTGGACACCAGCTCCCGGACGTACGCCGAGGACTCCTTCGAGGACGCGGTCAGTGCCGCGGCCTCGCTCGCGCTGGCCGCCATCCGCGACGGGTTCCCGCTGGAGGTGCGCACCACCGCCGGCCAGGCGATGGTCGTCGAGCGCGGCGGCGAGGGCGCCACCGCGGCGCTGGACCTGCTGGCCGCCGCCGCCGTCTCGGCGGACGACCCGGGGCTGGCGGCGCTGCCCGGCCTGGTGTCCTTCGGCGAGAGCGAGGCGCTGGGGGTGATCACCGGTCAGCCGGAGGCGGCCGCGCTGGCCGTGCTGCCGGCGATCCGCCGGCACGTGCTGATGATCAGCCTGGTGCAGTTCCTCGGCCCGTTCGGGGTGCCGGCGCCCGCGCCGCACGGAGTGGTCTCGCTGGCCGCGCACTCCCTGGACGAGTTCGCGCAGTCCTGGAACACGCTGGTGGGGATATGAGCGTCATCACAAGCCTGGACAGCACGGGCGAGCACCAGTCGCTGTGGTGGCCCGAGCCGGAGCAGGCGCCGCCGCCCGGGCCGCCGACGGCCGCGCGGCCGCGTAGCGAGGCGCCGGCCGAAGCCGAAGCCGGATCCCGATCCGCATCCGGGCTCGCGGTCTACGCGCAGTCGCTGCTGGTGTGCGCCGCGGTGGTCACCGCGAACCTCGCCTACCTGCGCTACTACGGCCAGCGCTCCTTCCTGGTCGGGACGTCCGCCGCCGCGGCCGGCGGCGTGGCGCTGACCGCGCTGACCGTCCCGCGCCGCTGGCCGGCGCTGGTCAAACTACTGCTGTCAGCGGTCGGATTCACCCTGGTCGGGGTGTTCGCGGTGTACCGGCAGACGCTGCGGCACGGCGTGCCCACCGGCCACACCTTCTCCGCCCTCGGCTCCGGCCTGCGCTCCGGCTGGGCCGAGATGCTCAGCGCCAACCTGCCCGCGGACGCCGTCGGCGACCTGGTGGTCGGGCCCGCGCTGATCGCCTGGCTGGCCGCCGCGGTGTCCACCGCGCTCCTGATGCGGACCCGGACTCCGCTGCCGCCGCTGGTCGGGCCGGTGGCCGCGTTCGGTGCCGGGCTGCTGTTCACCGCCGGCCGGCCGGTGGACGACCCCGGGCTGGCCGCGGCCCTGGTGGCCGAGCTGGTGCTGCTGGCGGTGCTGCGTGCGGGCACCACCGGTGCGCGCCGGGTGCCGCGCGGCGGCGATGACGCGAGCGGTTCAGCCGGTTCAGCCGGTACAACCGGTTCAGCCGACTCGGGTGACTCGGGCGTTTCACCGGGCCCCGGCAGCCTGCGGGCGGCCGCCGGCCGCCTGGCCTTCGGGCTGCCGGTGGTGCTGGTCGCGGCGGCGGTCGCGGTGGCCGGCGCGCACCTGGCGCCGGTGGCGTCCGGAAAGCACCGTTACGACCTGCGCGACCATGTGCCGGTCCGGCTGGACATCGGCGACTCGCTGTCTCCGCTGGTGCTGCTCAAGCCGCAGCTGGCCGGTCCGGACCGCGACCTGTTCACGGTGCGGGTCTCCGGCGACCCGACCGGGCTCGACCGGATCCGCACCGCCGCCCTGGACGACTACGACGGCGCGCTGTGGACCTCCGGCGACCGTTTCCTGCTGGCCGGGCACGAGCTGCCGCCGGACACCGCGATCACCAATCCCCGCCGGATCGGGCTCAGCGTCACCGTCGGCGGGCTGACCGGGCCGTTCCTGCCCGAGGCCGGCGTGCCGGTCCAGGTCACCGCGCCCCGGTTCGGCTACAGCACCGGCTCGGCGACCCTGGCCACCGACGTCCCGAGCATCGCCGGGCTGCACTACGACCTGACCGCGGACGTCGCGCCGACCGCCGGCCTGGACGGGGCGATCCCCTCCGAGGCCGGCGGCGTCACCGCCGACACCACGCTCCCGCCCGGCCTGCCGCCGGCGATCCGGGCCGAGGGCGCACTGCTGGCCGGATCGGTGGCCCAGCCGTACGCGAAGCTGCTGGCCATCCAGGACTACCTCAGGAAGCTGCCCTACAACCTGGACAGCCGGCCCGGCCACTCCTACGACGCGCTGAGCCGGTTGTTCAGCGCCGACCCGGCCGACCAGGCCGGCTACGCCGAGCAGTTCGCGGCCGCGTTCGCGGTGCTGGCCCGCAGCCAGGGGTTCCCGGCCCGGGTCGCGGTCGGCTACCTCCTCAACCCGGCGCACAAGCACGGCGACACCTACACCGTGACCGCGCACGACGCCCACGCCTGGCCGGAGGTCGACCTGGCCGGCTACGGCTGGGTGGCGTTCGAGCCGACGGATCCGCAGCACCACACCACGGTGCCGCCGCAGCCCCAGAAGCAGAAGACGACGACCACCGGCACCGACAGCACGCCGACCCCCAAGCAGGCGCAGCCGGCCGTGGACCCGCACCTGAAGACGATCGTGGCCGGCGGCGTGAGCGCCCTGGACTGGGCGCTGTTCGTGCTCGTCGGATTCGGCGCGCTGCTCCTGCTGACCCCGATCACGGTCGCGATGGAGAAGCTGCGCCGCCGCCGTGTACGCCACACCGGCAGCCGCGCCGCGCGCGTCATCGGGGCCTGGCAGGACGCGGTGGACCGGCTGGCCGAGCACGGCCTGCCGATGACCGCGGCGGCCACCGCGCAGGAGATCGCCGAGCGGGCCGCCGAGCTGTTCGGCGAGCGGGCGGCGCCGGTGGCGGCGCTCGCGCCGCTGATGGTGTCCGCCGCGTACAACCCGATGGAGCCCGACGACGCGACGGTCGCCGAGGCGTGGGCGCTGAGCGCGCGGCTGCGGCGGGAGCTTCGCAGCTCCCGCGGGTTGCTGCGGGCCTTCGGCGCCTGGTTCGATCCGCGCCCGCTGTTCGCCCGGTCGGCGGACATCCGCCGCCGGCGCCGGGCGCTGGCAGTTCTGACGAAGGGATGAGGGGTCCGGCCATGATGACTGCCTGGTTTTCGCGCAAGCGGGCGGTGCGCACCGGCACCTACGGCATCGGTGTGGCCGGTGCCGTGGGCCTGGCCGTGTTCCTCGGCTCCGGCCACGGCTACCCGGTGCAGAGCGTGCACCAGCTTTCGGGGTCGGCGTGGCTGGCCTCGTCCCAGGCCGGACAGCTGACGCTGCTGGACGGGGCCTCGGCGGAGGTGGCGGCGCAGGTGCAGGCCGCGCCCGCGGGGCATGTCCTGGACGTGGTGCAGCAGGGTTCGACCGCGTACGCGATCGACGAGACCGCCGGCACGCTGCGCCGCGTGGACGGCGCGACGTTCGCCCCGGGCGCTCCGGCGACGCCGATCGCCGACGCGGCGTCCGCGCTGACCGCCTTCGCCGACTCCCGGCACGTCTACGCCCTGGACACCCAGCGCGGCCTGCTGGTCACGGTCGACCCGCACACCCTGGCGGCCACCGGCACCCAGCAGGGCCTGTCGGCGCAGCTGGCGGCGGGGACCGCGACGCTGGACGACGCCGGCCGGCTGTGGCTCGTCGACGACGCCACCGGAGACCTGACCCGGGCCGCCGACGGCACCATCGAGGTCCGCCGGGGCGTGGCCGCGCCCGGGAAGGACCTGATGGCCCTGGTGAACGGCAAGCCGGTGGTGGTGGACACCGCCGGGCGCAGGGCGGTCTCCGTGGACCCGGCCGACGGCTCGCCGACCGGCACGCTGGATCTGGACCTGCGGCCCAGCGACACCGTGGCGGTCAGCGGCGCGCCGCACGCGAACCGGCTCTACGTGGTGGCCTCCCGCGGCGTGCTCGAGATCTGCGACCTGTCGGCGCACAGCTGCTCCGACACCGTCCCGCTGGACAGCGGCGGCAACGACCTCGGCGCCGCCGTCGAGTCCGGCGACCGGGTGTTCGTGCCCGACTACACCACGGGCCAGGTCTGGGTGATCGACCTGGGCCAGCACACCGTCGTGGCCACTGCCCAGGTGCTCACCCCGGCGGCGAAGTTCCAACTGCTGACCCGCGACGGGATCGTGTTCTTCAACGACCCGAACAGTGAGCGGGCCGGCGTGATCAGCCTGGACGGCGCCGTCACCCAGGTCGCCAAGTACGACCCGGCCGACCCGACCAAGGGCCTGCCCGGCCACCAGCCGTCGAGCCCGTCGGCGCCGCCGGTGTCACAGCAGACCAAGCCGACCTCGGCGCCGCCGTCCAAGACCCCGCCCAGCAAAACCCCGCCCAGCAAGACACCGCCGAGCCAGCCGACGCCGAGCACTCCGCCGCCCGGAGGCGGGTCGTCGCCCCCGCCGAGCACGCCGCAGCCGACCGGGCCCTCGACGCCGCCGATCCTGGCGTCGAGCACGCCGTCCCTGCCCTCGACGCCGTCGTCGGCTGCCAAGTCCACGACTGCTTCCGCGCCTTCCTCCACCCCCACGACCACCCCGTCGCCCACGAAACCGGCGGCCACGCTGACGATCACGCTGTCCAACCCGAACCTGAAGTTCGGCGAGACCGAGAACCTGGCGGTCGCGGCCGGCGACGGCACCGCGATCACCAGCGCGCACTGGACCTACGGCGACAACCAGTCCGGCGACGGGGCCGCCGTGAGTCACGCCTGGGCCCGGCCGGCCAACGCGACCCAGCAGACGTTCCAGGTCACCGTGGCCGCCGTGCTGGCCGACGGCCGGAAGGCGCAGACCGGGATGAGCCTCACGGTCAACCACCCGGACACCGCCACGGTGCCGAACGTGGTCAGCGAGGACGAGACCACAGCCCAGCAGCAGATCGCCGGTGCCGGGCTGACGTCCTCGATCACCCCGGTGATCAACAACTTCGTTCCGGTCGGCCAGGTTATGGCACAGACACCCGTCGGCGGCGGGACCGTCGCCTGGGGCAGTTCAGTGGCCCTGACCGTGTCCTCGGGACCGGCGGCGCTGTGGGACATGGTCTCGCATGCCTGCGACTCCGCGCACTGGTCCTCCGGTGCCGGACCGCTGCCGTGCCCCGGCGGCGGCGGCGACGCCACCGGGTTCGCCATGATCCATGCCGGCTCGGACTGCTACTACTTCACCTCGGGCCAGGGCTTCTGCAACTTCCTCGAAACCCACCCGCAGTGGGTGCCCAACGGCTTCATCTACGGTGTCTACACGCTGCCCCGGCCGGTCATCGCCGGCGACCACTTCCGGGCCACGCTCGGCTTCATGGCGCCGAAGTCGGGATCTCCGGGCAAGGCCAGCGTGACCTTCCGGCTGGTCGGTCCCAACGGCCAGCAGCTCGGAGCCTGGGACCTCAAAGCCGCGGACGCCAAGACGATCGACGCTGATGTCGATCTGTCGACGGTCGCGGCGGGCGTCACGCAACTCACCCTGCGGGTCGACGCGCACGGTGATGTCGGCCAGTGCTGGGCGTCGTGGGCGGCCATGACCTTCGGGCCCTGATGACACCGCGAGACGGAGACGGATTCCCATCATGACCGCCACGACAGCCGTCCGCGTGACCGTGGTCCCCGACGCGATCGCGCTCGGGCCCGGCGAGTCCGCCGACGTCGAGATCACCGTCCAGAACGCCAGCGAGGTGGTCGAACACTTCACCGCGGAGCTCGTCGGGCTGCCGGCGGACCTGTTCGCCAGCGATCCGGCCACCCCGCTGATGCTGCGGCCCCGGGAGAGCGGCACGGTGCGCGGCCGGATCGCCATCCCCGCGCAGGCCGGCCCGGTCGCCGGCCGGTACGTGCTGGGGATCCTGGTGACCTCGCCGTACCAGCGGACCGTGTCCCGGTGCGAGGAGGTGGTGCTGGACCTGCACGCGGTGCCGGTGCTGAGCGCGGTGGTCCGTCCCGAGGTGGCGACCGGCGGGGCGACCGGCGACTTCGCGCTGACCGTGGCCAACGAGGGCAACGTGCCGCTCGCGGTGACCCTGGCCGGCGACGACCCGGAGAACCGCGTCGACTTCGTCTTCGAGCCCCGGCAGCTGCGCCTGCCGCCGGGCACGGCGGCGAACTCGCGGCTGCTGGTCCGCGCCGACCGGCCGCTGACCGGCGCGGAGGTGCGCAGGACCCTGACGGTGCACGCGCACGCCGACGGGCTGACCGTCGACAAGACGCTGACGTTCGTGCAGACCGTGCAGATCGCGGGCGGCTGGGTCAAGGCCGCGAAGTTCGCCGGCGCGCTTGCGGCGATGGCCGGCGTCACCGTGGGCGGCGCGGCGCTGATCCGGCACACGAAGCAGCAGGCCGCGCATCCGGTCCTGCCGACGGCGTCGCTGTCCGCCGCCGTGTCCTCGGCCCTGGGCGCGCAGCACTCGGGCGGTGGGGCGCAGCCGTCATCACCCGGGGGAGCGCCGTCGGGCACCGGGGCTCCGCCGACGGGGGCCTCGCCGTCGTCGGGCGGCGGTGTCGGCGCCCCGGCACCCGGCGGGACCGTCCTGCTCGACTTCAGCCGCACCGCCGACGGCCAGGCCGACGGCGACCAGATCATCGCCGGCGACGCCTACGCCGCCAAGACCGGCGTCAAGCTGTCGGTCGACACCTCGGACGCGCCGCCGGCCTGTGCCGACGCGACCGCGCTCGCCCTGCGCACCCGCCCGGCCGAGGGCGGATTCCTCACCAGCGCCCGTCCGGCCGGCGTCGACCTGTGCAACCAGCTGCCGGTCCGCATGGACTTCGCCGCGCCGGCCGCGTCGGTCACCGTGCGGGCCTTCGGCGACGGCGCCCAGTTCGCGCTGAAGGTGACGCTCAGCGACGGCAGCACCGACACCCGCGCGATGCCGATGCCCGCCGGCGCGGCGACGCCGATCGCCTACCAGGCGCCGGCCGGCGTGGGGATCGTGTCAGTGGTCTTCGGCCACGCCGACACCGCGCAGACCGCGAAGGACCCGACGATCATCAAGTCCCTGAGCTACGTGGCGGCTGCGGCGCCGTCGTCCTGAGCTGGCCTGAGCGTGGCGGCGCCGTCGTTCTGAGCGTGTCCTGAGCGTGCTCTGATGTCCTGAGCACGGCGGCGCCGCCCCTGACCGGGACGGCGCCGCCGTCACGCCCGGCTCACCCCATCCGCGCGCCCCCGGCCGGCGTCGGGAAGTCCCCGGCCGGCAGCCGGGGCGCGCCCGGCGAGTCCTTGGAGATCCCCTCATCGACCATGGTCGGGGAGAAGTTGCCGATGACCGTGGCCTTGACGGAGTCGTAGTAGTCGGGGAAGTACGTCCCCAGGCACCGCTTGTACAGGAAGTCGTCCTGCCACTGCTCGATGGGCACCGCGGTGTCGCCCTCCAGCACCGCGACCGGCACGTGGGCGAAGATGTCGTCGAACTTCACGTCCGAGTGGCCCGTGTTGAGGAACTCCTCGATGCGCTGGCGGGACATCGCCGCCGCGGTGCCGGCGGCTGCCGCGCCCGCCTCGTCGGACTCGCTGAGCAGGGTGTCGTCGCCGCCGGTCTTGAAGTGCTCGCCCTTGCCGTTGACGACGACCAGGCCGATCTTGTTCAGCGCGTCGTGGACGAACCCGGCCGCGGCCTGCGCCTGCGCGTTGTTCAGGAACTCCAGGTAGAGCTGGTAGTTGGCGTCCCGCTCCTCGGGCGTCCCGCCGGTCACGCCGGTGCCCTCGACCCGGTTGTCGTAGCCGGCGCGCTCCTGCGCGGTCTGCGGGTCGGTGACGCCCTGGCCGTCGAGGCGCTGGTGCTCGTTGGTCGGCGCGTTCTCCGACGGCGGCCGGTACAGATCCCGGGCGGAGAGGCCGGGCTGCATGTAGGAGGGCATCGCGTACTTCACGGCCTCGCTGGGCTCGCCGTTGTTCGGGTCCTTCTTGCCGGCCAGGTACTCCAGCCACCACTGCATCACCAGGGTCTTGTTGATCAGGTGCCCGGCGGCGAAGGAGTCCTCCAGGAAGTGGTCGCCGTAGCCGTTCTTGAGCAGCGCCTGCCGGGCGTGCTCGGCCACGTCCACCGAGATGTTCAGCGGGACCGTGCCGGCCCGGCTGTCGAAGTGCGCCTTGGCCTCCTCGACCGCCTCGTTGTGGAACTCCTCCCAGCGGTGCCACGAGTACGGCGCGAAGTGGCAGGCGTTGCGGGACAGCAGGCCCTTGTACCGGTCGGTGCCCAGCTGCGCCGTGGCGTCGTCGAGGGCGGTGACCTCGCCCGCCGCGTCCAGGCTCTCGAAGCCGATGAACTCCATCCAGTGGGTGGCCATCCCCTCCATGCCCGGGCTGTAGGCGCTCAGGCCGAGTTTGTCCCCGATCCAGTTCGCCACGCCGGCCAGGCCCGCAGCGCCGCTGCCGTGCGTGTACGCCGCGCTCGCGACGCCGTCGCGCATCTTCTGCAGGACCGGTATCAGCTCCTCGGCCGACATCGAGTCGGCCACCGACGGGTCCGGCAGGTAGTCCGACAGTGCGTTGACCTCGCCGTTGCTGGCCCACAGGCCGCTGCCCCGGAACTGGATCCAGCGGATGTCCGCGAAGTCCTTCTCAGCGGTCGGGTTGCCCCTGGGGTTGTCCCTGAAGAACAGCATCCGCTTCTGCAACATCGCGAGCAGGTGCCGGCGGTTGTTCAGGTTGACGTCCGGGCCGCCGGCCGCCGCGGCCAGGTCGGCCGGCTTGGTGTCGCCGAGCATCGTGTGCTCCCAGGACGCGTGCCGGGCCAGGCAGGCGCCGGTGCCGTTGGGCACGGCGACCGGCGCCGCGCCGGGACCGCCGGGACCGCCGACGTCGGCACCGGCACCAGCGCCGGCGCCGCCTCCGGCACTGCCGCCGCCCGCGGGGCTGCGCCGCGCCAGCAGCGCGTCGGCGACCGTGTCGGCGTCCCGCTCGGCCCGGTCGGCCGGATCGCTGACCGTCATCTCGCTGGCGAGCGAGGGTCCGCTGTCCTGCTGGAGGGTGTGCGTGACCTCGTGGGCGAGCAGCCAGTAGCCGGTGGAGGAGCCGGGGTCGTACTGGTTCCGGCCGAAGTACACGTCCTGGCCGACGGTGAACGCCTGCGCGCTGATGTCAGAGGCCATCGACGCGGACACGGTGTCGGTGTGCAGCCGCACCGACGACAGCGAGACGCCCAGGCCGGACTCCAGGTCCCGGCGGGGCTGCTCGGGGATCGGCTCTCCGCCGGAGGGCAGCCGGCTGGCGAAGCCGTCCGGGGCCTCGGCGCGGCCCTGGGCCGAGCGCAGCAGGCGGCCGATGGCGGCGTTGCCCGCGTCGGCCGGGACGGGTAGCGGCGCCTGGACGTCCACGGCCGGCGCGGGTGCCGGGGCGGACGTCGGGCCGGTCGTCGGGCCGGTCTTCGGCCCGGATGTCGGGCCGGATGTAGGGCCGGTGTGGTCGGCGTGTCGGCCGATGTGGTCGTGAGCCGGCTCTGTGAGCCGCCTGCGCAGGTTCATGTGGATCCCCCTCCGTGTCCGGGCCCGGGATTGTCAGGGCTCGAAGTCGTACCGCGGGCGCCCGCCGTCGGTGTGGCCGCCGCCAGCGCCCGGACCTGCGGCACCAGCCCCTCGCAGGTCCGTTGCAGCACCCGGGCCGCGCGCGCCAGGCCCGGATCCGACAGCCGGTCCTGAGCCGTCCGCGTCCAGTCCCGGTGCAGGCCGATCAGCTGCGCGAGCGCGTCCTGCGGCGAACTGTCCGGGGCCAGCGCGAGCCGCGCGGCCGGGGTCGTGCCCTGGCCGCCGAGCAGCCGCTCCATCGCCGCCAGCAGTTCCGGGCGCGCGGCGACCGCGCCCAGCCGCAGTTCCCCGAGCAGCCGGAGCTCGGCGAGCTCGTGCGCGCCGCCGCGGATCCGTTCCACTTCCTGCAGCAGCCGGCGCGCGCCCGGGACCGGGTCGAGGCGGGCCACGCTCTCCACGGCGCGCAGCGCTCCGTCCGCCTTCAACACGTCCCGGCGCTCGGCGAACTGGCTGAGCAGCAGGGTGCGCAGCTCTGTCAGACCGCTGCGATCGTGCAGCGCGGCCCGCAGCGCTTCTGCCTCGCGCACCCCGTCCCGGATCAGCGACAGGGTCAGCCGGACCCCGAAGAGCCCGAGGGCGTCGAGCAGCCGCCGGCGGGCGGACGGCGGCACCGGCACCGCGTTGTAGGGCGCGCAGAACCGGGTCGCGGACAGGACCAGCGCCGCCGTCGCCGCCGGGCCCGCGTCGGCCAGCGCGACCAGGTCGGCGAGGTCGGCTGCGGTGAGCGCGGCGGCGGCCTCGGCGAGCAGGCCGGCGACCGGCAGGACGGTGTACACCAGGCCGCGCAGCAGCGGGTCGGACCGGTACCCGGCCGCCGCCTGCGCCGCGTGCTCCAGGGCGCCGGGCACGCCGCCGCCGAGCTCGTCGGCCCGGGAGAGCACGCCGACGGCGTGGACCGGGCCGGTCCGGACGGACGCCGGATCGCGGAAGGCGTCGAGGAAGTCGACGTCGCTGGCGTGCAGGTGCCGCAGCAGGTACAGGACCGCGTCCACCTGGCCGGTGTCGTCCAGGAACTCCTCGGTGCGCCGGCCCGCCGACTCGGTGAGCGAGCCCAGGCCGGGGGTGTCGATCAGGGTCATGGTGCGCAGCTGCGGGCTCGGCAGGCCGACCTCGACGCGGTCCACGTCCTGCGGCCGCCGGCCGCCGAGGTCCAGGGCCCAGCCCCGCTCGGTGCGGTCCAGCGGCAGCCCGGCCGGCGGGCCGGAGCGCCCGAAGGCGGTCGCGGACGCCGCGGCGGCGTGCTCGTACCAGGTGACGACCCGGGTGCACTCGCCGGCGTCGGTGGCCGCGATCCGCGCTCCGACCAGCGCGTTGAGCAGGGTCGACTTGCCGGCCTTGACCCGGCCGACGATGGCCACGCGCAGCGGTCCGTCCAGCCGGGCGGCCACCGATGTCAGGGTGCTGCCGCCGGGGCGGCCGCGGTAGGTGCGCACGGCTTCGTCCAGCAGGGTTCGTACTTGGGATACGAGGCCGGTGGGTGGATTCGCGGTGGTCGCGCCGGTCGGCCCGCTCGGCCCGATCGGCCAACTTGGCCTCGCCGGCCCGTCCGGCGGGGGCGGGGGCGGCCAAGTCGGTCCCGTCGTTCCGGTCACCGGACACTCCCCGATCCGGCCAGCAGCTCGGCCCGCGCCAGCAGCTGCGAGACCTCGGCCACCTCGGTACGCGCCTGGTCCGTCCGGGTCTGGGCGGCCTGCCGGTCGGCGTACGCCGCGCGCTCCGCGGCCTGCTGTTCCTGCCGCACCGACGCCGTCAGCTCCGCGCTCTGGTCCAGGAAGTAGTCCCGCACCCGGCCCCGGCTGTGCCGGATGAGGTCGGCGGCCGCGCGGGCGGCGTCGGCGCGCGACTGGCCCAGATACGCCGCCACCGCGCGGCTCGCCTCGCCGCGTGCGGCGTCCAGCCGGCCGGTCCGGTAGCCGCCGACCGCCTTGGCCGCGAACGCCGTGCCCAGGACCGCGGTGATCGGCAGCGCGATCAGGAACCCCGGATGCAGCGTGGTGACCAGCAGCGTGGTCACCACCGAGCTGGACAGCGACCAGCCCCGCGCGGCCTGCATCCCGACCTCCAGCTTGCCGGCGCCCCGGCCGTCGAGCCGGCTCAGCGTCAGGCCGTCGGCCGGCCCGCCGGCGCCCCGCGCCACCGCGCCCACGTCCCCGGCGCCGGCGTCGAACACCGCCGAGACCTCGCCGGCCGCCTCGTCGATCAGGGCGAGCAGCCGGGTGTGGACGTCGGTCAGCTCCTGGTTGGTGCGGCGTTGCAGCCACGGCGTGATCTCCGGCCAGTCCCGGGTCGGATCGGACTCCTTGATCCGCTTGCCGGCCTCGGCCTCCAGGCGCCGGCAGGCCTCGGCGAGGTCGAGGTCGACCCGGGCCTGGATGTCGGCGAACCGGTCGTTGACGGTGTTCAGCCAGCGCGAGGCCTGCGCCCCGGACACCGCCAGCGCGCGCCGCCGCCGGTCCTCGACGCGGCGCAGCGTCTCAGCCCGCTGATCCGGCTCGGTGAGCGCGGGGTGCTCGGTGGACAGGGCGTCCGACAGCTGCCGCAGCGCTCCGTGCACCGCCGCCGCGGCCTGCTGCCGGGCCCGCTCGGCGCGCCGGGCCAGCAGCTGCGCGCCGATCCGGTCGACCAGCACCGGGAACCCGCTCTCGGCCAGCAGCGCCGGGTCGCCGGTGTCGAGCGCGAGCTCGCGCAGCGGCGCCGACACCGCGACGAGCTCCGCCTGGATCCCGGCGTCCCGCAGGTGCGCGCGGTCCAGGTCGAGGATCCGCCGCCACTGCGGGTACAGGTCGGTCTTCGTCATGACGCAGAGCACGTTCGGGCACACCGACGCCGCGTGCCGGAGGAATTCGACCTCTGCCGCGGTCAGTTCCTGGGAGGCGTCGGTCACCACGATCACGCCGTCGGCCAGCGACAGCGCGCGCATCGCGGCCGCCGCGCCGGCCGCGGCGAACCCGCCGCCGATGCCCGGGGTGTCCAGCAGCACCAGGCCGTCGCGGAGCAGTTCCCGGGGGAGCGCGATCTCGACGGTCCGCAGCGGGTTCCCGCTGTCGTCGGTGCCGCGCAGGGCATGGTCGGCGGCGGCGCGGACGTCGATCGGGACCGGCGCGGGCTCGGCGGGTGTGCGTTCGACTGCGGCGCCTTCGGACGGCAGGTGTTCGGATGGCAGGTGTTCGGACGGCAGGTGTTCGGACGGCACCGTCTCCCAGGGGCCCTCGGCACGGACCCAGGCCTCGGCGGTCGCCCCGTAGCGCACCACGGTCGGCACCGCCGTGTGCGCCACCGGATCGCTCCCGCACACCGGCACCCCGAGCAGCGCGTTGAGCACCGTGCTCTTGCCCCGCTTGAACTCCCCGGCCACCAGCACGTTCCAGGCCCCGGACGCCAGCCGCCGCTTGCTCAGCACCAGCTTCTCGGCCAGGTCCGGACGCTCCGCGGCGCGGGCGCGCGCGGCGGACTCGTCGAGCAGGCGCACCAGCTCGACGGTGCGGGTGGCGTCGGTCACTTGGTCCATGGGCTCAGGGTCCATGGGCTTCAGTGGATGCCCGCGTCGTGCACGTCGCCGTGGTCGACGTGGTGATCGTAGTGGCTGTGCTGGTCGGGCTCCGGATACCAGAGCATGGCGCTCGCCAGTGCGGGGTCGGTGTGGTCGACGGCGTCTGCGGCGGTGTGGTCAGTGCTGTCGTGGCCGGTGCTGTCGTGATCGGTGCCGTCCGCGCCGCCGTGGTGATCGGTGTCGAGGTGATCGGTACCGAGGTGATGGTCGGTCGAGTCGTGGCCCGCGCTGTGGTCCGCCGTGGTGTCCGTGACGTGTCCGGCCGCGTCCACGGCATGATCCGCCGCCGGTGCGGCGGTCATCTGCTGGCTGGCGTTGAGCACCGACGCGTGCGTGTCCATCGCATGCGGATCGGCCGCGAGTCGGGCCTCGAAGTTGCTCACCAGGTCGCCAGTGGTCTGCTGATGGGCGGCGGCTTGATGGGCGGCGGCCGGGGCCGCGGGGGCCGGCGTGCTCGAAGCAGCGGTCGCAGGCGCCGCGGCCGTCGGCGTGCCGGGGGAGAGCCCCGGGATCACCGCGGCGTAGTTGAACCGCGTGGTGTTCGCGTTCCAGGAGCCGACTCCGTAGGCGGGGCCGAGGGCTTCCATGGTCTTGCCGTCGCCGAGGCTGATCGCGACGTGGCCGTGCTCGGGCTGCCCGTCGTCCGGATTCGAGCTGAAGTTGAACAGCAGCGCGCCCGGGGTGTGCACGGCCTGGTCCACCGGGATCACGTGGCCGCCGTGCTTGAGGAACTCGTACTGCTCCGAGGCGGTGCGCGGCATGCTGATGCCGACCCGGTGCGTGGCCCACTGCACCAGGTCCGAGCAGTCGAAGGCGCTCGGGTGCGGGTTGTCGAAGTCCGCGTTGGCGCCGTAGATGTACTGGTCTCCGGTCTGTGCCACGGCCGAGTGCAGGAACTCCTGGAGGCGTGCGGCGTCAGCGCTCTGCGTCGCCGGCGACGGAATGGTCGGAACCGGCGGGGCCGCGGTGTGGTCGGACGTGGGCGTGGTCGTGGAGTCCGGCGCGGTCGGTGTCACCGGTGCTGTCGGTGTTGTCGGCTGCGTCGGGGTGGTCGGGATGGTCGGCGTGGCGGGCGCCGTCGGTGTGGCCGCCGCGGCCGGCGTGCTGCCCGCCAGCGGAATGCCGTAGTCCGCGCCGAGCCGGACGTCGCCGTCGGCGGTCGCGGTGTGGCCGGGGGCGTCAAGGGTCTGCGTTCCGGTTCCGGTTCCGGTGGTGGTTCCAGTCGGGGTCCCGGTCGTGGTGGCCGGAGCGGCGAGCGGGATCCCGTAGTCCGCGCCCGGCCGGGTGTCATGCCCCGCCGCGGCGCCGACGCTGGAGTCCGGCGTGGCGGCGGCGTTGGCGACAGTCACAGCGTTGGAGCCGTCCGCAGCGCTCGTGCTGTTCGCGGCATTGGTGTTGGCGGCAGCGGCAGCGGTGGTCGCCGTGGTCGTCGGCGGAGGCGTGATCGCCTGGTCCTCGGTGGTGGGGGCGCCGGTCGTCGTCACCTGCCCGCCGGCGGACACGCTCCCGGTCGGGTCGGCGACGGCGTGGATCCCGCCGCCGGCACCGGCCGCCGAACCCGCGCTCTCGTGGTCGCCGTACGCGGCGGTGCCGGTCCAGACGCCGTGGCCCGGGCCGTCGCCGTACGCGATCGCCGCCTGCTCGGCGTCGGCCCGGTAGCGCAGGTACCGCGCGGCCGCGCCGCCGTGCGTCGTGGTCCACGGCGACATGTCCTTGCCGCCGTTGGAGACCAGGAACGCGGCTTTGGCATTCTGCACCGGGTCGTACAAGTTCGGGAATTGCGCCAGCAGATCGGGATGCGCCAGGGCGTTGATCTGCCACAGTCCGCGGCTGTCCTCGTTGACCGGGTTGTGCGAGCCGGTATTCCCGCCGGATTCGGCGAGCGCGACCGCGGTCATGGTCGCGGACTGGTCCGGCGAGAAACCGGCCTGCCGCGCCACGGCGTAGATCATCTCAGCGGATATCCTGGGCACACATGTAAGGGTAATGCGCCGGGGTTGTCTGGTTGTATCTTTTCCTTGCGCATCAGGGTGATCACTGATGCGCGGGGGAGGGGGAGAAATGCCCGACGACGACGTGTCGCGGCGGGATCGGACGACGCCTTGGGAGGCTTTCGCCGACACGCTGCTGCAACGGGAAGCGTTGATTTGTCGTGTGGCTATGGGGAGATCCCCTAGGGATTTCGCCGGAATGTATGTCGACGATCGTGAGGCGGAGCAGATCCTGGCCACACTGCCGGGCCTGACGGGTCCCTCGCCGGAGCAGGTCGGTGTGGTGCGGGCCCGGCTGCGGCCGGTGATGGACAAGGCGGAAGCGTGGTTCGAGACCTCGTTGGCCGACGGCCTGGCCGCGTCCCGGGGGTCCGAGTCAGCCGCCGCGTTCACCGCATCCGATCTATCCGGTGCATCCGATGCGGCTGCCGCAGTCGACGATTCCGGATCCGACTTCGCCCGCCTGGTGGCCGTCGCGCGCCTCAACGGTGTTGATGCTCGCGTGCTCGCGGTGCTGGCGGCCGTGGAGATGTCCCCGCATCGCATGCGTCTGGTCACGTACCTCCAGGACAACGTCCAGCTGCCCCGGCTCACTGTGGCGAGCATGGACCGGATGGTGCCCGGCGCGGCCCGGCGCCTGGCGCCCGGGGCTCCGCTGCGGCGGTCCGGGCTGGTGCAGACGGCGCCGGACGGGCCGTGGGCCACCCGGATGTGCTGGCCGGCCGAACGCGTCGTGTGGGCGCTGGCCGGCGACGACTCGCCCGACCCCGGGCTCCCGTCGGGGGCCGTCCGGCTGGACGCCGCGGATCCGCAGGCCACTGATTCGGCCACTGGTTCGGCCACTGATTCGGCGGCTGATTCGGCCACTGGTTCGGCGGCGGAGCCCGAGCTGCTGCTGGTGTCCGGTTCGGACGCGGACAGCCGGCTGGCCGCCGTCCGCCGCGCCTGGCCCGGCCGCCGGCTGCTGGTGACCCGGCCGCCGGCCACCGAGCAGGAGTGGTCCGCGGTGGCGCGCGAGGCGGCGGTCGGGGGCCGGGCCGTGCTCCTGCGCCTGACCGGGACCCTCGACCCGGCCGCCGCCGACCGGGTCGCGACCCTGACCGAGCTGAGCTGGGCCTTCAGCTCCCCGCGCGAGCTGGCGCTGGACACCCTGCCGGCGCGGCCGTGGTCCGAGGTCCGGCTGGAGTCCGAGGCCGCCGACGCCGCGGACTGGCAGCGGGTGCTCGGCGTGCCGCCGGACCCGGCGTACCCGCTGTCCCGCGAGCAGCTGCGGCTGGTCGCCGCGGCCTGCGGCGGCGACCCGGCCCGGATCGGGGACGCCGTGCGGCGCCTGGCCGGCGGACACCTGGACGGGCTCGCGGTGCGGGTCCGGCCCCGGCGGACGATGGCCGACCTGGTGCTGCCGGCCGACGAGACCGCCCGGCTTCGGGAGCTGACGGCGCGCTGCCGCGGCCGCGGGGTGGTCTACCGGGACTGGGGTTTCCTGCCGCTGCCGTCCAGGGGAGTGGTCGCGCTGTTCTCCGGGCCCTCGGGGACCGGCAAGACGCTGGCCGCCGAGGTGGTCGCCGGCGAGCTCGGGCTGGACCTGTACAAGGTCGACCTGTCGTCGGTGGTGAGCAAGTACATCGGCGAGACCGAGCAGAACCTGGAGCAGATCTTCCAGGCCGCCTCGGCCGGCGACCTGGTGCTGTTCTTCGACGAGGCCGACGCGCTGTTCGGCAAGCGCTCGGAGGTCGGCGACGCGCACGACCGCTACGCCAACATCGAGGTCGCGTACCTGCTGCAGCGCCTGGAGACCTACGACGGCCTAGTGGTGCTGGCCACCAACCTGCAGCGCAACATCGACGACGCGTTCCTGCGCCGCATCTCGGTGTCCATCGACTTCGCCGCCCCGGACGAGGAGCACCGCCGCCGCATCTGGGAGCAGGCGTTCCCGGACACGGCGCCGGTGGACGTCCTGGACTTCGGCTACCTGGCCCGGCAGTTCAAGATCACCGGTGGCGTCATCCGCAACGCGGCCCTCGCCGCGGCCTTCCTGGCCGCCGAGACCGCGGGCGGCAGGATCACCATGGAGACGGTGGTCCTCGCGCTCAAGCGCGAGTTCCAGAAACTCGGGCGCCTGCGCACCGAGGTCGATTTCGGGCCCTACTTCTCGCTCGTGGACGGGGATCACGATGTTCCATCTTCTTGATGAGTCACTGGAGGAGTTCCTGCGCACGGCGGTGCCCCTCCCGGCACGCGAGATCGACATCTCCTTCGCCGCCCCGGACAAGGACTGGGCCGCCAAGGTGTCGCGCCCGACGATCAACCTCTACCTGTGGGACGTCCGCCGGAACCTGAAGGACGGCGAACTCGGCATGGTCGAGGTCCGCGACTCCACCGGCCGCCTCAGCCGCCGCGCGCCACTACCGCGCGTCGACTGCCGCTACCTGGTCACCGCCTGGACCGCCGACGTCCGCGACGAGCACTCCCTCCTCGGCGCCGCACTGGTAGCGCTGCTGAAGTACTCCGAACTGGAGCGGCGTTACCTGAAGGGCGCGTATCAGGACATTGAGCCGGTGCCCGCGATCGAGATCGGCGCCGGCGACGGCCGCGACAACTCCGACTTCTGGTCGGCCCTCGGCGGCCAGTTCAAACCCGGCCTGGACCTGACAGTCACCGCCACGGTGGACGCGGCGCTGCTGACCCCGGTCGGCCCGCCGGTCGAGCGGCTGACGATCACGACGAGCACGACGGCTGCCACGGACGCCGCGGGCGCCCCGGCTGCTGCGGCCGCCTCGGCCGACGGCGGCGGCGCGGACGCCCGCACCTACGTCGCCGGCCGCAGCGACCACCCGGCGGGCACACCGGTGTCCACCGACCACGGCGCGACGACGGTCGCCGCCGACGGCACGTACCTGGTGCCGGCCGAACCGGGAGACGAGGTGCGGGTCGAGGGCGACGTCGTGGGGCAGGTCGGGGAGAGCGGTCCGGTGCGGTAGGCGGGGCACGTCACGCTTCATTTGAGGACGAACGCGGTGCCGCACTAGTGTCCCCGATCATGACCTCGAAGACGACCGATCATCCCGCCTGGGCCGCGCCCTACCTGGCCAAGCTCGGCGTCGACGACCCGGAGACCCTCGGTGCTCCGTCGCTCGACACTCTGCGGCGACTTCACCGCGCACACGTCGAGCTCATCGCCTTCGAGAACTTCGACATCCAGCTCGGACGCCCGCAGGGCATCGACCCGGCCGAGTCCATAGCCCGTATCCTGGCCGGCCGGGGCGGCTACTGCTTCAACCTGAACAACGCCTTCGCCGAGCTGCTGACCGTCCTGGGGTACGACGTCACCATGCATCGCGGCCAGATCAACGGCTCCGCCGAGACCGCCAAGGCGAGCGCCGACGAATACGACACGCACATGGCCCTCACCGTCGTGATCGACGGCGAACGCTGGTCGGTCGACGTCGGCCTGGCCAACTCGCACCACGAGCCCATCCCGCTCCGGGAGGGCGTGCACACCCAGGGCCCCTTCACCTTCGAACTGCGGCCGCTGCCCGAGATCGGCCCGAACGCCTGGCGGTTCCACACCGACCCGGCGCAGACCACCTTCCACAGCATGGACTTCACCCTCGCGCCGGCCACGTGGGAGGACTTCAAGAGCTTCCACATCCATTTGTCGACCTCGCCGGAGGCCCCCTACGTCAAGTGGTTCGAGCTCTTCCGCCGCGACGCCGCCTGCGCCGAGTACGTGCTGGGCGACACGTACACGCGCGACGAGGGAGCCGGACAGCGCACGACACGCCTGCTCGAGTCCGCCGCCGAGCTGTTCAAGATCGCAACGGACGTGTTCCACCTGGACCTCTCGGACGTCGACGACGCCGACCGCGAAGCCATGTGGGACCGCATCCAGATCGCCGAGGCGGAGTGGCGCGCGAAGCGTCAAGCGGCCGAGGACTAGCCTGTGCCGGCCGGCCCCGTCCGACAAGCCGAACAGCGTCTGAACCCGGCGGACGTCACCGCCGGTGATGCGGATGTCCTCCACGATCCGATCCTCGCCGATACGGTGCCGCATATGACCGAGTCCACTGATCTGCGCGCGACGAGAGATTCCTATGACACCGTCGCCGCCAGCTACGCCGAGCTGATCAAACTGGACCTCGAACGCACGCCGTACGACCGCGCGATGCTCGGCGAGTTCGTGGAACTCGTCCGGGAATCCGGGCCGGTCGGCGACATCGGGTGCGGTCCTGGGCACCTGACGGCGTATCTGGATGCGTCGGGAGTGGCTGCGTTCGGGATCGACCTCTCGCCGGGGATGGTCGAGATCGCCCGGAAGAAGAATCCGGCGCTCCGCTTCGAAGTCGGGTCGATGACGGCGCTGGAGCTGGCCGACGGCGGACTCGGCGGCGTCGTCTCCTGGTACTCGATCGTCCATATGGCGCTGGAGCAGCTGCCGACGGTGTTCGCAGAGTTCTTCCGGGTTCTCGCTCCGGGCGGGCACCTGCTCCTGGCCTTCAAGGCGGGCGACAGGAAGTCCCCGCTGAACCACGCGTACGGACACGATGTGTCCCTTACCGTCTACTGGCAGTCGCCCGAGCGCGTAGCCGAGCTGTTGGAGCAGGCCGGATTCGCGGTCCAGGCACGGCTGGTCCGCGCGCCGAGCGAGATGGACAAGGGGCCGCAGGCGTTCGTGCTGGCGCGTAAGCCGGCGGCTGACTGACAAGGACGCGGCCAGCCTGGCGGATTCCGCTGGCCCGGCCCTCCGCAAGCTGTCCACTCGGGCCGTACGAAACCGCTGCAAACAGTACGTAGAACCCCACTGGCGACGCCGGGGATACGGCGCCGCCACCTCTGCTGCAATCCGTTCAGCCGTGCTGCGCCTCCGCAGACCTGTGTCGGCGTCTCGACGTCTCGACGCCGGGCCTGCGGTGCGGAATGCGGCGGGTCAGTTGACGATGATCTGGCCTGCGTAGGACGGGATGTAGGCATTGCCGGGGCTCGGCTGCATGTACCAGAGATGGTCGTCGAACCCGTGGTCGGCCCAAGCCTGGTTGGAGCAGGTGTACACGGTCAGCTTGGCGTCGTCGACCTGGTCGCTGCCGTCGCTCGCCCAGCCGGCCACGTCGAGGCAGAGCCCGTCCGAGTAGTTCCTGATCTCCGAGCCGAGGTAGGTGCCGCCGGAGGTGATGACCGGCAGGACCTCCCACTCCTGGTTGTCGTTGCCTGCCGGGGTCGTGCAGTTGTAGGTGTACACGGAGGTCCCAGCGGGATCCGAGCCGTAGCCGGGCAGGTCCAGGCAGAGGTTGCCACCCGCCGGAGGGGTGCTCAGCGTGTTGCGGATCCAGTAGAGCGGAATGGTGCCGTTCGCCGCCGTGCCCACCTGCTGGAGGTACCACATCTGGTTGTCGCCACTGCCCCAGATGCAGTCGTGCTGCTGGAGCTGGTCGTTGAGCGTGGGTGCGTAGGCACCCGGCAGGTCGGCGCAGTAGCCGGTCTGCGCGTTGACGAGAGTGAACGTGGTCGTCGAGGCGCTCGCAGGAGAAGTAGCACTCAGCGCAAGCCCGACGACCGCGGCAAGAACAGGGAGGCGTCGCCGACCGCCGAGCAGGCGTCCGAGTCGCTTCATCATCATGTGGCCCTCCGATGAGATCCAAGAGGTGGTCTTCCTTCCGCCACGAATCCTTGGCCACCTCGTGTGACGTTGTCGAACCCTGATTCACAGATGACGAGAAGACGGGACGAGGTTTGTGCTGACCTGCGAAGGACCGGGGGCGCCGTGACGACGGCCCGGGACGACGACGGTTCGGGAAGAACCCCGAAGCGCCCCCTCCCGAAGCCGGGGCCTGTTTCGGGGCCGTGTCCGCCGCACCTGGTTCGACCGGGGCGTGGATGGCTTCCGGATCGGCGTCGAGTACGGGATGGTGAAGGACTCACGCCCGAGTCCGAACCCGAAGCACCGTTTGATCACCTGTCCTCTATATCTGCCGCGCGTTTTAATGCACTTAGATGGTGTGGATACTTCCGCCTGCGCCTGGAGGGACACTCGGATGCTCATCACATTCCGCCGGGACGGCCGTGGCCAGGCCCATGACCAGGGCCGCCAGCCCGGCCGCGCCGGCCGCCGGCCCTGGAGCGCGGCCCCCGATCCGGTCGGTCTGCCGGCCGAGGTGCTGGAGCGGCACGGGGCCGCGGTTCTGCGGCCGGCGACCGCCGCGACCTTCGCCGGGGCGCCGACGCCGCGGACCACCATCTACCGCACCGGTGTGCTTCAGCTGCCTGAGAGCTTCCTCGCGCCGGGCAGCGCCGTGCTGCTGGCGCGGTTGAACGAGATCCTCGCGGGCATCGGCTACCGGCTGGCCGCGGAGCGGGTCCTGCGGTTCGCCGATCTGCCCCCGGCTTTCAAGCGGCCGCGCCGTCTTCCTGATCTGCTGCGGCGCGTGCGGCTGGAGGTCCTTCCGGGGAGCGTCGCGCGTCCGGTCGACGCGTGGACCGCGCTGCAGACGTTGCGCGCCGCCGCTGCCGTCGAGCCCGGCATTGCCGCAGCGGTGGCCCGGATCGAGCTCGAGCACCTGCTGGTCGGGGCCTCCCTGTACGGCGATCCGTCGACCGAGGGGCATCCGTCCACCGAGGGGCACCCGTCGACCGAGGGGCATCCGGGGCCTGCGACGTACTCGCGGGGCGGCACCGGGGGCCGGGCGCCGGTCGACGTGATCATGTCTGCACCGCGGCGCTGCGACCTCGGCCGGCTCGGCGGCCGGCGTCCGGTGGTTGCGGTGCTGGACACCGGTATCGGGCCGCATCCGTGGCTGGACTGTTCCACGTCGCCCGCCGCGGACGACTTCGTGTATCTGGACACTGCGACGCAGTGGCTGATCTTCGCGCGGGAGGTGCTCGACGACAAGGACCAGCCTCTCCCCGGTCCGATCGAGGCCCCGGTGTACGACTCGCCGCTGCTCGGGGAGCTGGACACGCACGCCGGGCACGGGACGTTCATCTCCGGCGTCATCCGGCAGGCTGCTCCGGATGCGAAGGTGCGCAGCGTGCGGATCATGCATGACGACGGTGTCGTCTATGAGAACGATCTGCTGGTGGTACTGGCGACGTTGCTGGAAGACGTCCAGGATGTGCAGAGCGGTGCGGCACCGGCGGACTTGTTCGTGGACGTGATCTCGCTGTCTGCCGGCTACTACTCCGAGAACGCCGAGGACGTTGCCTACACGTCGCAGCTTGAGGAGATCGTCATCTCGCTCGGGGAGTGCGGAGTGCTGTTCGTGGCCTCGGCCGGGAACGACTCGACCGAGCGTCCCTGCTACCCGGCGGCGCTGTCGCCGCTGCCTGACGGCACGCCGGCGGTGTGGAGCGTGGGGGCGCTGAATCCCAACGGCAGCAAGGCTTTCTTCAGCAACGACGGGCCCTGGGTTCGTTGCTGGGCCACCGGCGCGGCGGTCGTAAGCACCTACCCGACCGACTACGACGGCAGCCAGAAGCCGCTGGACTCGCTGCCCGAGGAGAACGCGCCCGGGCTGCCCCCGCGCCGGGAGACGATCGACCCGGACGACTTCGCCTCGGGCTTCGCGACCTGGAGCGGGACCTCGTTCTCGGCGCCGCTGGTGGCCGCGGCGCTGGCGGCGACGTTGTTGTTCGAGTCCGAGCGGGACCCCGGGATGAGCCTGGGCGACTTCGATCCGGCGCACACGGTCGCGCGTGCGGCGCGTGCGGTGCGGACGCTGGGAGGGTGAGGGACGTGCAGGAGGCGGCAGCGGCGCGCGGTTCGGCTGGTGAGCGTGGTCTGGTCGGTTGGGATCCTGTTCCCGGCGACGTCGGGGCGGCAGGTACGCCCGGCACGGCCGGGCCGGTCACCGGCACCGGCATCCCCGGCATCCCCGGCATCCCCGGCACGGCCGAGCCGGTCACAGGTATCGGCACCGCCACCGGCATCGGCACCGCCACCGGCATCCCCGGCGAGCGCGCCGAGCGCCTGGGCCGCCTCCTCGTCCTGGCCCAGTCCGGCGACCGCGAAGCCCTGCACGCGATCGTCGCCGAGCTCACCCCCCTGCTCTGGAACGTCGCCCGCGGCCAGGGCCTGGACCACGCCGACGCCGAGGACGTCGTGCAGTCGGTGTGGCTGAGCCTGGTCGCCCGGCTGACCCGCATCGACACGCCGACCGCCCTGGTCGCCTGGCTGGCCACGGCCTGCCGCCGGGAGTCGTGGCGCTCGCGCTCGGCCCGCGAACGGGCCCGCGCCCTGGAGCCCGAACGGCTGGCCGAACTCGCCGAACTGGCCGAGTCCACCGGCACCGCCGCGCCGGCCGAGCACGCCGAGGAGCGAGTGCTGGCCGATGAGCGGATGCGGGTGGTCCGCTCGGCACTGGACCGGCTGAGCCCGCGCTGCGCCGAGCTGCTGCGGACGCTCGCCCTGGTCGAACGTCCCGACTACACGGTGGTCGCCCGGGCGCTGGGCATGCCCCGCGGATCCATCGGACCCACGAGGGGCCGGTGCCTGGCGAAACTCAGAGCCCAGCTGCAGGCCGACGCGGGATGGAGTGCGGTGTGTCCGTGAGCGACGACCCGCGGGACCCGCCCGAGGCCGTGGACGGCGAGGACCAGCCGCTGGACTCGGTCGATCTGGCGATCCTCGACGACATCAGGGCCCTGTTCGCCGCCGCCGACCCCGTTCCGTCCGGCCTGGTGGCGCGTACGGCCTTCGCCATCGACCTGGTCGGGGTGGAGGACGAGATCGCCCGCCTGGAACCGGTGGGGCTGCGTGCGGCCGGCGCGCGCGGTGCCGAGGAGAGCCGGACGATCACCTTCGACAGCGAGAGTCTGACGATCGTGGTCCAGGCCAGTCCTGCCGGGGCCACGCTGCGGGTGGACGGCTGGCTGGCGCCGCCGGCCGTGCGCCGGGTGCGGCTGCGCGCCGGGGAGGTCGACTTCGCGACGGAGTCCGATGAGCTTGGGCGGTTCGTGGTGCTGGACGTGCCGCGGGGGCTGGTGCAGATCGTCGTCGAAGGCGAGGACGAAGACGGGGACGGGGACGAGAGCGCGGACGTGGACGGGGATTCGGACGGGACCGGGGTGAGCCGGGTCCGGCAGGTGATCACGCCGGCGGTCGTGCTGTGAGCCGGATGTGGTGAGCGGTCGCCGACGGCCTCACGGGGGCGCTGCGGTGTTCGACACGGCACATGACACGGCAAATGACATGGCAAATGACATGGCATCTGATGCGGAATCCGATGCGGAATCCGATGCGGCCTTCGCGGAGGCGGAGCGGTTGCATCGGGCCGGGGTCGAGGCCACGGCGCGCGGGGAGCCCGCGGCCGCGGCGCGGGAGTTGCACCGGGCTTTGCGGCGGCTCGGGACCGCGCTGACCCAGTCCGATGACGCGTTGTCCGGGGCCGTGGGTCCTCGTCCGGAACGCCGCGCACTCGTCGCAAAGGTTCTGACCAGTCTTGCGCACGCCGAGGCCGAGCAAGGGCGGACCGCCCTCGGGTTCGCTCTCCTCGTACGCTGCGACGCGTTCGTCGATCCCGCCGATCCGCTCGCCCGCGGCACCCTCTATGGCCAGCGC
Organism: Catenulispora rubra; assembly: GCF_015356825.1. GTDB lineage: Bacteria > Actinomycetota > Actinomycetes > Streptomycetales > Catenulisporaceae > Catenulispora > Catenulispora rubra. Next base: position 62,576 of record NZ_JAACYW010000032.1, read on the forward strand.
GGACTGTTGCTCCTGCGAACCGGCAAGGCCGCGGCCGCGATCGCCGAGCTGGACCGGGCCGTCGAGATCCTGGATCCCGACGCCGAGCCGGTCGAGCTCGCCAGAGCTCTGCTCAACCGGACCGTGGCCCGGTTGGAGGTCGGTGAGTTCGCCGGTGCGCGCGCCGACTCTGTGCGCTGCCGGGAGCTGGCCGAGCGTGCCGGGCGGCCGGGGCTCGCGGCCAAGGCGCTGCACAACATCGGCTACTGCGATCTGGTCGAGGGGGATCTTCCGGCCGCGCTGCGGACGATCGGCGAGGCGGCGGACGGCACGGCCGGGGTCAGTCCGTCGTGGCGGTCGGTGGTGATGGTCGACATCGGCCGTGCGCTGCTTCAGGCCGGGCTGGCGTCGGATGCCGCGGCGGAACTGGACGCGGCGATCGATCTGTTGCGGCGCCAGCGGATGAGTCAGGACCTCGCCGAGGCTCAGGTGGTGCGGGCCGAGGCGGCGCTGTTGGGCGGGGACGCCGCGGCGGCGCGGGGCTGGGCG
>NZ_JAACYW010000320.1 GCF_015356825.1 Catenulispora rubra
GGTTCTCGGGGGAGGGCAGGTTCTGATCGGCAAGGGTGAACAGGTGGATGCGCTCGGCCGGTTCCAGGCGGAGGGCGCCGGCCAGCGCGTCGAGGATCTGCGGCGAGGGGCGTGGGCCTCGGGCCTGTTCGAGGCGGACGTAGTAGTCCAGCGACATGTTCGCCAGGTCGGCGACCTCTTCGCGGCGCAGGCCCGGGGTGCGGCGCTGAGGTGAGGTGACCGTGGAGGGGGCGTGAAGGTGCTCCCGGCGGTCGCGCAGGAAGCGCGCCAGCTCGTCCCTGGCCATCGCCGCTCACCTCCATTTCCAACTGCCGGCTGCCCGCAGCCCGCGACACTGCGAGCGTCACTCGCTGGTACTAATTGTCCCTGGCTGCTCCCTCGAAGGCGAGTGAGCCTGGAGCCATGACTCAATTGATCGCACTGGTCACCGGCGCCAGCCAGGGGATCGGCAAGGAAATCGCCCGCCAGCTGGCCGAGGCCGGCCTCACTGTCCACGTCGGCTCCCGGACGGCGGACCGCGCCCAAGAAGCGGCAGCGGACATCGGCGCGAACGCCCGGCCGCTGGTCGTGGACGTCACCGATGCGGCGAGCGTCGCTGCGGCGGCGAAGCAGATCGAAGCCCTCGACATCCTGGTCAACAACGCCGGCGTCTCCCCGGCCGAGGGCCGTCCCGCGCAGGACGAGAACGCCGACACCTTCCGTGCCGTCTTCGACACGAACGTCTTCGGCGTGGTCACCGTGACCAACGCCTTCCTGCCCGCGCTGCGCCGCTCCGCGCGTCCCCGGATCGTCAACATCTCCAGCGGCACCGGCTCGCTGGCCCTGGCGACCGGGGAGATGGCGAAGTACCAAGGCGCTTATGCCTCCTACCGGGCTTCGAAGACTGCGCTCAATGCCCTGACCGTGCTTTACGCGCAGAGCCTGGCCAGCGATGGCATCAAGGTCAACTCCCTGGCGCCGGGACTGCGGCGCACCGGCCTCAACGCTGCGGCGGCGAACGGAGGGGATCCCTCCGAGGCTGCCGCCGCAGCCGTCCGGCTCGCGCTATCCGCGGACGACACTGTCACAGGGACCTTCATCAACTGGGACGACACCGCTCTGCCCTGGTAGGCGATACCTCCTAACCCGTTCACCGCGCCTCGGCGACGAGCTCCTCGCTCGCCGAGGCGTCGCTGTCCGAGGACTGCGACTGCGTTTGCGCCTCCGGCTGCGACCGCCGCGAGCCCGGCAGGAGAATAGCCACGAACACGATGGCCATCACCACCGCGCCGGCCCACATCGCCTGCTGCCAACCGCTCACGAACGACTCGCGCGCGGCCACGGTCACTGCGTGTGCCTGCGGCCCGGCCTCGTGCGCGGCGGCGAGGGCGTTCGCGACGCCCTGACGAGCGGTGTCGGCGACCTGGGCCGGGACCGCGTGGAGCCGCGAGCCGATGGCGCTCCGGTAGCCGGTGGTGACCAACGCGCCGAGCAGCGCGACGCCGAGCGCTGTCCCGAACTCCCGGGTCACGTCGTTCAGCGCCGAGCCGACGCCCTGCTTGTCGCGCGGCAGCGAGCTCGTGATGGCCTCGGTCGCAGGCGTCATCGTCAGGCCCATGCCGAGCCCCATCGCGAGCATGCCGGGCAGGATCGACAGGTAGCCGCCGCCGACGGAGACCAGCGCGGCCATGAGCACCAGCCCGCCGCTGCTCAACAGGATGCCGACGGCCATCGTCGCGCGACTCCCGATGCGCTGCGCCAGCCGCGGGGCCAAGCCGGACGCGGCCATCATGAGCACCGCCATCGGCATCAGGGCCAGCGTGGACTCCAGGCCCGACCAGCCGAGCACGGCCTGGAAGAACGGAAACAGGACCACGAAGATCCCCGCCTGCACCCCGAAGACGGCCAGCAGCGACACCGAACCGCCGGCCAGCCCGCGCTGGCGGAACAGGCGGACGTCGAGCAGGGGAGCCGCGCTGCGCCGTTCCCAGAGCACGAACACGACCCCGGCGACCACCCCGACCACCGCGCTCAACAGCGTCGCGGGCGCGGTCCAGCCGCCGGCCGGGCCCTCGTGCAGGAAGTAGACGAGCCCGACCACCGCGACCAGTGAGGCCAGGGCGCCGACCAGGTCGAAGCGGTGCGTCGGCAGCTCACGGGAGTTCGGCACGGACCGCAGCGTCATCGCGCCGGCCACCACGACGAGCGCGACCGGCAGCACGAACAGCCACCGCCAGCTGGCCAGGTCGACGAGGGCGGCGGACAGGAACATCCCGAGGATGCCGCCGCCTCCGGCCACGCCGGTCCACACGCCGATCGCCTTGGCGCGCTCGCCCTCGGGGAACGTCGAGGTGATGACCGCGAGCGTGACCGGCATGATCATCGCCGCGCCGACGCCGCTCAGGAAGCGGGCTCCGAGCATGACCTCCGGCGAGCCGGCCAGACCGGCCGCCGCGCTGGCCACGCCGAACGTGAGCAGGCCCGCCAGCAGCATCGGCTTGCGGCCCCGGCGGTCGCCGAGCGCGCCGAGCGGCAGCAGCAGGGCGGCCAGGGTGATGGTGTAGATGTTGATGATCCACAGGACCTCGGTCTGCGAGGCACCGAACGAGGCGGACAGCTCCGGCTGCGCGACGCCCAGGCCGGACACCGAGGCGATGACCGCCATGAGCGCGATGCAGACGGCGGCCAGGATCGTGCAGCGCTGCCGCGGGTCTTGAACGGCCGTATCGAGGCCGGAGGTCTGGGAGGACCGGTTGGTCGGCATGAGGATTCCCTTCGCGAGCGGTACGCCGTCAGAGTGCGGACCGTGTCGCCGAAACGCAAACCTTCTTGCCGAATGGCAAAATGGAGGTCATGGAGGAACACCACGATCACCATGAGCACCATGAGCACCGTGAGCACCCCGGGACTCTCGAGAATCCCGAGGGTGCCGAGGATTACGACGACATCGACCGCACGCTGGACGCCGTCGGACCGAGGCTGAAACGCCTCCGCCAGCGCAGCGACGTCACCCTCACGGACCTGGCGAAGCAGACCGGCATCTCGGCCAGCACCCTGTCCCGCCTCGAAGCCGGCCTGCGCCGGCCGACGCTGGAGCAGCTGCTACCGCTGGCCCGCGCGCACGGCGTCACGCTCGACGAGCTCGTCGACGCGCCGCCGACCGGCGACCCCCGCCTCAACCTGCGGCCCATCTCCTGCGGCGACGGCTCGGTCATCCTGCCGCTGACCCGCAGGCCCGGCGGGATCCAGGCGTACAAGTTCGTGCTGCCGACCGGCCGGGACGACGACGCCCCGGACCTGCGCACCCACGAGGGGTTCGACTGGGTCTACGTGCTGAACGGGACGCTCCGGCTGGTGCTCGGGGAGCACGACCTGCTGCTCAAGCCCGGGGAGGTCGCGGAGTTCGACACCCGGACCCCGCACTGGTTCGGAGCCACCGCGGCCGGGCCCGTCGAATACTTGAGCCTCGTCGGCCGCCAGGGCGAGCGCGCTCATATCCGGGCGGTGAGCCGGTAGTTCGCGAGCCGACAATTCGCGAGCCGGAAGCCCGTGAGCCGAAGCCTGTTGTTCGCGAGCCGGGAGCCTCTGAGCCGGTAGTCAGTGCACTGGTAGCCAGCTCGCCTGTAACCCGGCGCACTGGTAGTCCCTGCGCCGGTCATCGGCGGCCTGCCTGCTCAGGGTCAGGGCTTGCGCGCGACCCCGCAGTAGTACCAGATCCGCTCGGACCCCTCCGGCGGCTCGCCCTCCGGCCGCCACCAGGGCAGGTGCGCGACGCCGGGCTCGGCCAGCTCCAGACCGTCGAAGAACCCTTCCACCGCCGCCTTCGGCCGCAGCACGATCGGCGCCGTGGCCTTGTCGTACGCCGCCGCGGCCGCCCGGGCCCGCTCGGAGTCGAAGTCGTCGGTGACGTGCGAGATCGCGAGGTAGCTGCCGGAGGGCAGCGCCGTCAGCAGCCGGTCGAGGATCCCGCGCGGGTCCTCGGCGTCCGTCACGAAGTGCAGGACGGCCACCAGCATCAGCGCGACCGGCCGGTCGAAGTCGAGCGCGGCGCGCACCTCGGGGTGGTTCAGGATCTCCTCGGGGCGGCGCAGGTCGGCCTGGACGATCGTGGTCGGCGCCAGATCCGGCCGGACCAGCAGCGCCCGCGAGTGCGCCAGCACGATCGGGTCGTTGTCGACGCACACCACGTGCGAGCCCGGCGCCACGGCGTGCGCGACCTCGCCGGTCCCGCCGGGCCCCGGGATACCGGTGCCGATGTCCAGGAACTGCCGGATCCCCGCGGCGGCCAGGAACCGCACCGCACGCCCCAGGAACTCGCGGTTCGCCTGCGCCATCGCGAACGCCTCGGGATAGAACTCCAGGACCTTCCCCGCGGCGGCCCGGTCGACCGGATAGTTGTCCTTGCCCCTGAGGAAGTAGTTGTACATACGCGCCGGATGGGCGATCGAGGTGTCCACCTCGGGCGGCGCCCACCCCCGGCTCACGGGGCTCACGACATTGTGCTGCGGCAGTTCCGACACCGGCCGGCCCCTTCGATCTCGACGCCGGCGGTGAGCCGGACCGCGGTTCGCTGGCACATCGTACTCTGACGTCGAACGCTCAGAATCCGATGGCCTCGCGCAGGAGCAGCACGGTGCCGCGGCCCGGGATCAGCTCTCTGTTGAGCACGAGCATGCGGCTCACGGCGCTGGGCGATCCGTACGCCTGCATGGTGCGCGCGCTCTCCAGCGGCAGACAGTGTTCCTCGACCCGGCGCAGCGCCGTGGCCAGGTCGGGCACCACCTTCTGCGCCCCGACGATCCAGATCGCGTGCGCGGCGCCGCCTGCGCTGGCCGGCAGCTGGCTGCCGGTGCCCGAGGCCAGGACCAGCGAGCCGGTCTCGGTGACCGCGGCGACGCTGTTCACGACGTAGTCGGGAGTGGCGCTCATCCTGCGGATCACGTCCGCCTCGGTGGCGCGGTCGGCGGCCAGCACGCGCGGCCGGACGGCGTCGTATCGGTCGCCGCCGTTGATGTCGTCGTCGATGCCGGACTGCCGCAGAGTCTCGCTGGCACCGGTGAAGACGGTGGCCTGCTCGGGTATCAGTTCCCGGATACGGACACGGGCGGCGGCGACATCGTCGAGCACTTCGACGACGAAGCCGTGGTCGCGCAGCGCAGCGGCGGTCCGGTCCAGTTGGTCCGGGCTCGCCGGGGTGGCGAACGACTCGTTCATGGCGGTCTCCTGTCTTCGGGTCTCACCATTCCGACAAGACAGCCACGTGGAATGTCAGGTGTGTCGACCTCACATTTCGCGGCGCTGTCTTGTCGTCATAGACAGAGACACGGACACGACCGAGGAGGTGGGGGGGACCATGACCACGCGATCCGAGCTGGGCCATGGCGGACTCGATCCCGCTGTCAGCGCGATCATGGGCGAGCGGCGCTCGCTGATCAACATCGGCTACCGGCTCCTCGGCTCCCTCGCCGACGCGGAGGACGTCGTGCAGGAGGCGTACGCCCGCTGGTACGCGATGTCCGCGCAGGAGCAGCAGGAGATCGCGTCGCCCGGCGCCTGGCTGACCACGGTCGCCAGCCGCATCTGCCTGAACCTGCTGGCGTCGGCCCGGGCCCGGCGGGAAACGTATGTCGGCGAGTGGATCCCGGAGCCGCTGCCCGAGCCCACGGAGTGGGGCGCCGGGTCCAGGGCCGTCGAAGGCGACCCGGCCGACCGGGTCACCTTCGACGAGTCGGTGACGATGGCCTTCCTGGTCGTCCTTGACGCGATGACGCCTGCCGAACGCGTCGCCTTCGTCCTGCACGACGTGTACCGCTACCCCTTCAGCGAGGTCGCCGAAGTCATCGGCCGCAGCCCGGCCGCCTGTCGCCAACTGGCCTCGTCCGCACGCCGCCGCATCCGCACCGCGCGGCGGCCGGCCGGCCCGAGTGCGGAGCAGGCTGCGATCGTGCGGGACTTCAAGGCCGCCTGGGCAACCCAGGACATCGACGCACTGATCGGCCTGCTCGATCCCGATGCCACAGCGACCGCCGACGGCGGCGGGTTCGTCCCCACGCATCCGGAGCCCATCGTCGGCGGTGTGGAGATCGCCCACGCCTACGCCAAGCTCGCGTACGCGGTGGCGGACCGCGCGATGTTCGTCGAGTACTCGGTCAACGGGCTGCCCGGACTGGTCGCGCGGCAGGACGGTCGCACGCTGAGCGTGTTCGCGTTCGAGGTCGTGGACGGACGGATCCGGCACATCTGGGCGGTGGCGAACCCCGAGAAGATCCGTCCCTGGCAGGCCGGCTGACCACGCGCCAGCCGATCAGCTCAGTCGAGCGGACCAGCAGAGCGGATCAGGCCATTCGCGGGCGAGCAGCAGCTCGCGCAGGAGCGCCGTCCGCCCGCGCCCCAGAATCACCTCGCTGTCGATGTTCGCCCAGTCGATCTGCCATCAGACATCAGGCCCCGTCGTCGTCGTCGCCGGCGCCCACGACTACGAGTTCGTCGATGTGATCGGCGGACAGCCCCATGGCCCGCCGGGCCCGCATCCGCTCGGTGGCGAGCATTTCGCCGTCCGGCTCGTCGTACAAGTCGTCCGCGGTGATCTCGGCCAGACTGCCGAACAGCACGACCAGGCCGCGCGTCGCCCACGCTGCGGCTTCGCGGTGGTGCCCATGCAGGTTGAGGACCTCGACCACGAAGACGAACATGTGCAGGTCGTCCGAGCGCAGCTTGCGCGCCGCCTCGACGACGGCCAGCGCCTCCTCGTCCCGTTCCTGCTCCAACAGGAACCCGGCGAAGTAGGCGTGCGCGCTCCCCGCGACGAAGCCGCCATCGTCGATCGCAGCCCGGAACAGCCCCTCGGCGGTGGCCGCGTCCCCCGCCATCGCGTAGTACTCGGCGGCCTCGGCGTAGTTCTGGGCCCTCGATTCAGGATCCTCATCCCCGTCGCTACGCAGCGCCTTCGCGATCGCGAGGTAATCCTCAGGGCTGCGCGGCGAGGAGAACCGGTCGCCGGAGACCGGCTTCGGGGTACGGCGGGATTTGCGGCGGGCCATGCGCCCAAGATACTGCCGCGCAGGTCCGTCGCCGGGCCGGAACGGGCCATCCGTCCCGTTTCCCGTTCCGAAGATCACCAGCGGCCCAGAGCAAATGCCGTGACCAGCAAAAAGGCGCCCCCGGACCGGGGACGCCGCAAACATGTTCGTAGGGCGCGTGGGACTCGAACCCACAACCCACGGGTTAAAAGCCCGCTACTCTGCCAATTGAGCTAGCGCCCCACACACGTCCTGCCGTGTGTCGCGTACCAGGGTAGCGGGTCTGTCGTCGTTAGCAGAACCGGTTACGGGTTCGCTCACGGCTCGCTCGCCGACCGGACGCGCGCGGGTACCCGCTAATCATTTTGGCTCCCGGGCTGATCGTGCTCTATGCTTCAAATCGTCCCCGACGGACGGATGGACGTTGAGGGCAGACCAGCCCCCATCGTCTAGAGGCCTAGGACGCCGCCCTTTCAAGGCGGTAACACGGGTTCGAATCCCGTTGGGGGTACGCGGCACCAGTAGGGCCCGGAAGCGGTTATGAACCGGGGCGGTAATCCGATATGCTCTAGCGGGCGGTCGGGGAACCGGCCGAACTGGTGAAGCAAAGCAAGACAAGTACATACCAAGGTCCCGTGGAGCAGCTAGGAGTGCTCGCCACCCTGTCAAGGTGGAGGCCGCGGGTTCAAATCCCGTCGGGACCGCAGACGAGAAGCCGCCGCAAGGCGGCTTTTCTGCGTTCCGCCCGCGGTGGGCGACCACCTGAGCGGCCCTGCGCTGCTGGCCTCCGGCGTGCCGGAACCCGATGATCGGCTCAGCCGTTCACCGTTCGAACTGCCTGCGTGAGGGGAAACGGGGAGACATGCGCTTCATCCTGAACATCATCTGGCTGGTGCTGTGCGGCTTCTGGATGGCTGTGGGCTACGTGGTGGCCGGGATCATCTGCTGCGTGCTGATCATCACCATCCCCTGGGGCCTGGCCTCGTTCCGCATCGCGCACTACGCCCTGTGGCCCTTCGGCCGCACCATCGTCGCCAAGCCCACCGCCGGCGCCATGTCGTTCATCGGGAACGTCATCTGGTTCGTCGTCGCGGGCCTGTGGCTGGCCATCGGTCATGCGATCACCGGCGTCCTGCTCTGCTTGACCGTCATCGGCATCCCGCTGGGCATCGCGAACTTCAAGCTGATCCCGGTCTCCCTGGCGCCGCTCGGCAAGGAGATCGTCACCACGCAGCAGGCCGACTACCGGTACGGATACCGCTGACCCCGGAGAGGCCGGACCGGTCCGCCGAACTCGGTGGGAGGCACCCCCCGCCATCCGGTATGCTGTTCGAGGTGTCCGGGAGACCGGGCGCTTTCGCGGTAGGGCCAGGTAGCTCAGTTGGTACGAGCGTCCGACTGAAAATCGGAAGGTCGGCGGTTCGACCCCGCCCCTGGCCACCTCGGAGAACGACTGCAGAACCCCGTCGGGTGACCGGCGGGGTTCTTTCGTTTCCGGCTTCCACCGGAGAGGAAAGTGAGTACCGTTGGCGGGCGACACTCGACCGAACAGGGGGAACGCGATGCGGCGCGCGATGGTCGTGACGGTGTCCAACCGTGCGGCGCAGGGCGTGTACGCCGACACCACGGGCCCGATCATCGTGGAGCGGCTGACCGAGCTCGGGTTCGCGGCCGCGGGCCCCGAGGTGGTGCCCGACGGGGCGCCGGTGGAGGCCGCGCTGCGGCGGATGCTCTCGCTCGGGTACGACGCGATCGTCACCACCGGCGGGACCGGGATCTCCCCGACGGATCAGACCCCGGAGATGACGCGGCGGGTGCTCGACTACGAGGTGCCGGGGATCGCCGAGGCGATCCGCGCCGAGGGGCTGCCGAAGGTGCCGACCGCGGCCTTGTCGCGGGGCACGGCCGGGGTCGCCGGGAACACGCTCATCGTCAACCTGCCCGGCTCGCCCGGCGGCGTGCGCGACGGCATGGCCGTGCTCGGACGGATCCTCGGGCACGCGCTCGACCAGCTGCACGGGGGCGACCACTGAACCGGCCCGCCGGGTGGGGCGCGGCCTGGCCGGCTGTGCTGGGCGACGGACCGGTGCGGCTGCGACCGCTGGCGCTGTCCGACGCCCCGGCCTGGCGCGAGCTCAAGGAGCGGAACCGGGCCTGGCTGACTCGCTGGGAGGCCACGGTGCCGCCCGGCGACACCAGCGGGCGGATCACCTTCCGGCAGATGGTGCGACGGCTGCGCACCGAGGCGCTGGCCGGCCGGATGCTGCCGTTCGCCATCGACTACGCCGAGCCCCCGGACCCGAGCGACCTGTTGGACGCCGAGTTCGCCGACAATGAGCTGTCCGGACACTCCCGCCGCGGACGCCGCCCCGCAGGCAAACCGGCCGCACTGGCCGCACCGGCCGCGCACCGCCTCGTCGGTCAGCTCACCGTCTCCAGCATCACCTGGGGCTCGCTGCGCTCGGCCAACATCGGCTACTGGGTCGACGAGACCGTCGCCGGCCGCGGCATCACCCCGACCGCCGTCGCCCTGGCCGTCGACCACTGCTTCCGGGCCGCTGGCATGCACCGGATCGAGGTCTGCATCCGGCCGGAGAACGCGGCGAGCCTGCGCGTGGTCCACAAGCTCGGTTTCCGCTCCGAGGGACTGCGCCGCGCGTATCTGCACATCGACGGCGGCTGGCGCGACCACGAGGCGTTCGCGCTCACCGCCGAGGAGGTGCCCGACGGGCTGCTGGCCCGCTGGCACGTCACTCTTTCGAGCACCGGGACTACTCCGGCAGGGTGACAAATGGTGTGGACCGTGCTTGATGGGGGAACAGCGGACACCCTAGACTGATCAACTGGCCCCATCTGTCACAACAGTCTCGTCACAACCTCAACGACACGCCGACAGAATGCGCCTTGATGATCGTCGGCCCCTCTACTGTGCTGTGTTGTGAGCAGTAGCGGCCTCATCTACGCGGGAATCGTCGGCGCCTGGGCCGTGTACCTCGTCCCAGTGTGGCTGCGCAGAGAAGAGCAGCTCAACGAGGCGCGCGAGAAGGCGCGATACGCCGCTGCCATCCGCACCCTCGGCCGCAGCGAACGCTTCGAGAAGAAGGTGCTCGCCGAGGAGTCACTGGCGGCCACCGGCACCGACGGGGCTCCCGGTCCGCGCGCCGGAGACGGAAGCACGCCGGAGAAGCCCGCGCCGCGCAAGACCGCTGTCCTGCCGACACCGGCCTCGGTCGAGAGCGTCAAGCAGAAGCCCGCGCTCAAGCCGAAGCCGGCCGCGGCCGCGCAGCCCCGCAAGGGCGTCACCGCGCGCCTGCCGCACCACCAGCAACCGGCCGCGAAGGTCGCCAAGGTCGCGAAGCCCGCCGCCAAGCCGTCCCCGGCGGCGACGGCTGCGACAGCCGCTCGGCGCCGCGGCGTGCTCCTGATGCGCCGCCGCCGCGTGGTCGCCGCGCTGTTCACACTGGCGACCCTGGGCGCCGTCGTGAGCACCTTCCTCGGCCTGGACTACATCTGGGCCATGCTGGCCCCGGCCGCGCTGTTCTCCGGCTACGTGGTCTACATCCGCCGGGACGAGAAGCAGCGTGCCCGCGAGCGCTTCCGCCGCCGCCAGGCCGCCCTGGTCGCCGAACGGCGCCGGGAGCGGCAGCGCCAGGCCGAGCAGCGGACGTCCGCGCCGGCGGCCTCGCCGGCCCCCGTCGACGCGGTGGTGCGCGAACCGGAATCCACGGTGTGGCGCCCCGCGCAGTCTCCGCACGAGTACAGGCGGGCAGCGAACGGCTAGCGCTGGGAAACGGGTTTCAGAACGGGTCGGCCGATGTGATAGATTTCAGACTCGTTGAAGGGCCTGTGGCGCAGTCTGGTAGCGCACCTCGTTCGCATCGAGGGGGTCAGGAGTTCAAATCTCCTCAGGTCCACACCAACGCATTAGGGCCTTCCAGAGAGATCTGGAAGGCCCTAATGCGTTTCCCTGCGCTACTGCATATGACTGCATGCCCGGACCAGTGCGTTTGTCCCGGGAGTCGTCCGGCTAGATCTGCTCCATGTTCGGACACCTACGTTTCGTGGCGGCCTGCGCAGCCGTCGCCGGATTGCTGGCGGTCTCCGCCACGACAGCGACAGCAGCCGGCGCCGCGGGACCGGCAACGCATGATCCCGGTCCCGGTCTCCAGCAGGAGCTGGAAGCGCTGGTGCATGAGCCCGGCGGGCCGCCCGGGGTGATCGTGACCTTCAAGAGTCACGGTGTCACGAGCGTCTACCGCGCAGGGGTCGCTGACCTCACAACAGGACGGCCTCCCGAGCCATACGACGCCATGCGAATCGCCAGCGTCTCCAAGGCCTACAGCGGTGCCGTGGCGTTGATGCTGGCCGGGTGGGGAGTGCTCGGGCTCGACGACACCATCGCACGCTGGCTTCCGACCCTGCCGGCCGCCTGGGGCCAGGTCACGCTCCGCGAGCTGTTGCAGCACACCAGCGGGCTCCCGGACTACTCGGCGGAGCCGGCCTTCCACGAAGTCCTCATCGCCGATCCCCATCACGTGTTCGCGCCGAACGAGTTACTGTCCTTCGCAGCATCACAACCGCTGCGGTTCGCACCTGGCACGCGATATCAGTACTCCAACTCCGACAACATCGCGGTCGCACTCATGACCGCGGCCGCGACCGGTCGGAAGTACGAGCAGCTGCTGAACGATCTGCTCTATGTACGCCTCGGGCTCTACAGAACGAGCCTTCCAAAGGGCTACAAGATGCCGCCCTACTACATGCACGGCTATGGGGTCCGGGACGGCCTGCTGAAGGACGTGAGCACGGAGTTCAGCGCATCGGCCTCCTGGGCGTCCGGAGGCATCGTGTCGACACCGCGAGAGCTGAACGCCTTCATCGCGGCCTACGCAGGTCCCCGGCTGCTGTCAGAGCGCACACGCCAGGCGCAGCTGACGTTCATCGCCGGCGGCTCCGAACCGCCAGGGCCTGGCACGAACGCGGCCGGGCTCGGGATCTTCCGGTACTCGACCCGGTGCGGCGTCGTCTACGGACACACCGGCAACACCTCGGGGTACACGCAGTTCGCCGCGGCCTCGCCGGACGGCACGCACTCGATGACGTTCTCGGTGAACGCGCAGATCACGCCGAGCAGCGATCAGACGCTCTTCGACCGGATGCGGAAGGTCGAGGAGGACGCGGTCTGCGCGCTACTCAGCCATTGACGGCACGCCAAAACGACTCAGGCCCCGAACCAACGGTTCGGGGCCTGAGTTCCAAATTTAGTTCGGCCGCGTCCTACTCTCCCACCAGGTCCCCCTGGCAGTACCATCGGCGCTGGCGGGCTTAGCTTCCGGGTTCGGAATGGGACCGGGCGTTTCCCCACCGCTATGGCGGCCGTAACACAACGAGACAACCAGCCGACAAACACCCACGAGGGGCATGTCGAGGCCAGTAGGGGTCTCAGATCTAAACAGTGGATGCGAGCAGCAAAGAAACTCTCGAGCTGAAAGAATCAGCTTTGTGGTCAAGCCCTCGGCCTATTAGTACCGGTCCGCTACACCCCTCACGGAGCTTCCACGCCCGGCCTATCAACCCGGTGGTCTACCGGGAGCCTTACCCCATCAAGTGGGTGGG
>NZ_JAACYW010000321.1 GCF_015356825.1 Catenulispora rubra
GTCCCGAACCCCTGCCCCCCGGGTGAGGAGCACGGCTGGGCCGCCGACCAGGCTGCCGCCGCCCAGACGGCTCCGGCCGCCGGCAACGCCACCGCGGGCCTGCCGATCATCGGCAGCGCGCTCGGCGGGCTGCTCTAGCCGACCGCCGCGGGCCCGGCACGAACCGCCGGGCCCGTGCTTCGAAGTCAAGGGAGTACCACGTTGCGTTCCCGGGCAATCCTGACGGCGGCGGCCACGGCCGCGGCCACGCTCGGTGGCGTCCTGGCCTCGGCCGGCACCGCCGCGGCGACGACCGCACCACTGACGACTCCGACACCTCCGACGGCTCCGAAGGCCGCCCCCACACCGGGCGTCCTGGCCGTCGAGAACGCGCTGGAGTTCGCCAACAACTGGTGTGTCGCCCCGCTGCACTGGTCCGGACCGCTGGTCTCCGACCCCTTCCCGAATCCAGGCGACGCCTGCCGGCACCCCGGCACCACAGGCGGCGTCCACGTTCTCAGCGATCTGTGTGTCGCGCCGATCTCGATTGACGACCCGCTGGGTCCCGGGACGACGCCTGCCAGACCGTGCCAGGACGCGGGCGCGGCGGGACCAGGTTTCGAGATCCTGCGCAACGTGTCCGTCGCGGGCGTTCAGGCCACCTTCTGAACGCCGCAATTCCTTCCACCTTCCACCCGGTCTCGGCCAATGCATTTTGTCAGGCGAGTCGTTAGTCACAGGAATCCGCCGGCCGGCGGTCCCGGCACAGGCCCCCCAACGGGTCAACAAAGACGGAATATCGTCGGCCGACCACCCTTCGACAGCATTGATCTGCACCACCAGTGAGATGCCGAAAGCTTGTCTGACCTGCTTATATGCCGCGCTCAGCCATCGTGGAAAGTACGAAGAATGACGTCCAATCAATCACTCGTCAGTGTCTTGGGCCGCGCGCCTCCCGACTTGATATACGATTCTTCGCGAATGGCAGTATGGTTCAAAGCAACAAGGTGGCGGGCATCAGAATCGCCCGTCAGGTCACCATCGATCCACATCGACAAGGAAGAACGATCAACATGGCATTTCTGAAGCACGCCACCGTTATCGCCGCGCTGGCCAGCGCGGGTGTCGTGGGCATGGCCGGCATCGCCTCCGCGGCGGCCGACGACGCCTGGAACGGCGGCAGCGAGCACCACAAGGCCGGCGACAACAACGTCGGCCAGGGCGGCCTGATCCCGGTCAACGCGCTGAACAACGTCAACGTCGCCCCGAACCTGGGCTGCCTGGCGGACCACACCGTGCCGGACCTGACCGCGCAGGGCCTGGTCGGCGTCGTGCCGGTCGGCGTGAGCCTGAACCACCTGCTGGAGCACGCGAACCTGAACGTGCTCAGCAACGGCAACATCACCACCGACACCTACGACAACTCCTGCACCTCGAACCAGGGTTCGTCGCAGGCCGGCAACAACAGCCACGGCTCGGTCGGCGCGGGCGACAGCAGCAGCTCGCACGCCACCGGCAACGGCGCCGGCTCGCAGAACAACGGCGCGGGTGCCGGCGCGGGCGGCCTGATCGGCTCCTCGGGCATCCTGGGCAAGGGCGGCCTGGGCCTCTAAGTCCGCGCTCCTGCTCGACGACGCGTGCCGGAGTCAACTCCGGCACGCTCCGGCCGGCGACGACGGGGACTGATCTGTACCGATCTGCACAAATCTGCCCCGTCCCTCGATCGGACGAAAGCCCGGTGTCGCTCGTCGGAGTGATTCGCACAGCATGAAAGGCCCCGCGGGACGCGTACCGCGGGGCCTTTTCCATGCTCTTTTCCGTGCTCTTTTCCGTGCTCTTTTCCATGCCCTGACACCGCTTCCGCCGGCCGGAGGTCCGGCGACCGGGTGCTCAGTTCACTGATTCAGTTGTCGCGCACCGCCGTTCACTTCTCACTCGCACGGCGTGCCGGGCGTCCCGACCCGGCTCACCGCAGAGACTCCCACAAGGCGCAGAGACTCCCACAAGGCACTGTCAGCCTTGCGGGCGGCACCGTCAGCCGTTGGCGGCCTTCGGGGCGTTCTTCAGCGCGGCGCGGACGGTCTTGGCGTCCGTCACGGCCTTCTTGATGTCGTCGCGGGCGTCCTTGGCGGCGCCGCTGACGTCCTTGACCGACGCGGTCAGGGCCTTGCCGTCCGGGCCGGGCGTGAGCGCCAGCAGCGCGGCGTCCTTACCGTCGATCCGGGCGTCGGCCGCCTGGATCACGGTGGTCATGTCGGCGAGCAGGTCCTTGTTCGCAGTGGTGTCCGCAGCCGGGTCCTTCGCCAGCCGGTCGGCCAGCGCGTCGTGCACCTTCACCAGGCGGGCCAGCGCGGTGGTCTCGACGTCCAGCACGTGCGTGAGGTGGACCTTCGGCGCCACCAGGACGTAGACGCGGTAGTCGTCGATCATCGCCTTGCCGTCCGCGCGGACCCCGGCCACCGTGGTCTCGCCGGCCACCTTCGTCTTCAGCGCCGTCAGGCCGCTGACATCGGAGGAGACGAGCTGGGTGAGCGTGCTGCGGGTGGTGTCCGGCACGTCCTTGTACCCGGCCAGCGCCGTCTGGAGCTTGCCGAGGGTGGTCAGGCGGTCGGTGATGCCGTCGGTGACCGTGGTCTTCGCCTTGGTCAGGGCGGCGGGGCTGTCGGCCGACGAAGCGGTGGCGGCGTTGGCGGGCAGCGCGACGGCGCCGACAGCGATGAGAGCGCCGACTGCGGCCGCACTCAGACGGGTACGGAAAGACATGGAGATCTCCTAGTTGTCACCGGCGGTCTGAGTCGGCTCGGCCGAGCTCAGCGCGCCGTTGATGTCCGACAGCTGTTGGTCGAGCGATGACACGTCGCCATCCGGGTCGCCTGCCACCCCTTGCGAGTCAGTGCGGCCGACACTGCTCCCGCTGGAGGCTCCCGGCGCGCCGGGAGCGGTGGTGGTGGTGGCTGTCACGCCCGCGCCGGCCGGGGCGGTGCCGCCCGTGCCGGTCGAGCCTTTGCCCGAGCACGCGGCCAGGGCGCCCACGCAGGCCAGGATGGCCAGGATGGCCAGGGCCGAAGCGATTCTCGACTTCATGACTCGATGGTCGCCGGGGCCCGGTAAGCCCTCGATCAATAAGAGATAAGTAAACGCCCCGGAAGAATCTCCCGGGGCGTTCGGTGTGCTCAGCCAGCTCGTCAGCCGGTGATGATCGCCGGATCGCTAGCGCTGGGCCGGCCGTTCTCGACGTGGCCGGCGAAGCGCCGCACGTACGCCGCGTCGTGGTCGGAGGTGACCGTGGCGTCGTACCAGCCGTCGGACTCGCCGGCGTTCACGACGTGCGTCACGTGCTTGCCCGCGTGGATCCGGTGCGTGGCCCGCTCGTCGCAGCCGTAGGAGTCGGTGATGGTCACCGTGACGTCGGAGCGGCCGTTGTTGGTCAGCGTCAGCTTCAGGTTGCGGCCGGTGCCGACGTGCTCCGCGACGACCTCGAGCCCGGCCTTGGCGGCGTCGCCCTTGAACTCGCGCAGGAAGCCGTTGGCGCCGCGCACGTCGTAATCGTACGCGCCGGCGAGCTTCCAGGAGCCGTCGATTCCCTGCCGCGCGCCGACCGTGTAACTCCACGGGCCGGTCTTGTCCGTGGTCGAGGTGACCACGAACGCCGCCCCGGCCGGGCCGTGGCTGGCGAAGGCGATCCGCAGCGCCCCGCCCGTGATCCGGCCGTCCGCCGCCAGGTCGTACGGCAACGGGCGGGCGGGGCGCCGGCCGGCCTCCTGCTTCGGCAGCGCCGTGCTCGCCGGCAGGGTCACGGGGTAGCTGTTGTGCCGGGCGTGGTCCGGCGGCACGTAGGAGGCGGTGCTCGGCAGCTCCGGGACCTCGGTCTCGCGCAGCCCGAAGTCGAAGGCGCTGGTCAGGTCGCCGCAGACGGCGCGGCGCCAGGGCGAGATGTTGGGCTCGTGCACGCCGAAGCGCTTCTCCAGGAAGCGGATCACCGAGGTGTGGTCGAAGGTCTCGGAGTCGACCCAGCCGCCCTTGCTCCACGGCGAGACCACGAACATCGGCACCCGCAGACCCAGGCCGTATGAGCCCTCGTCGTAGCCGTTGCCGGCCGAGTAGTACTCGGTCGAGGTGTCCACCTTCGAGGCGCCGCCGACCGGGCCGCCGGGCACGAACGGCGGGACCACGTGGTCGAAGAAGCCGTCGTTCTCGTCGTACATGATGAACAGCGCGGTCTTGCTCCACAGGTCCTCGTCGGAGGACAGGATGTCCAGGACCTGCGAGAGGTACCAGGCGCCGTAGTTCACCGGCCAGTTCGGGTGCTCGCTGAACGCCTCCGGCGCGGTGATCCAGGAGACCTGCGGCAGCGTGCCGTTCTTCACGTCCTGGGCCAGCACGTCGAAGTAGCTCTGCCCGGCCGCGGCGTTGGTGCCGGTGCGGGCGTTCTCGTACAGCGGCTCGCCGGCCTTGGCGTTCTGGTACTGGTGGAAGTACAGCACCGAGGTGTCGCCGTAGTTGCCGATGTAGGCGTCGTTGGTCCAGCCCCAGGAGCCCTTGGCGTCCAGACCGGTGCCGATGTCCTGGTAGATCTTCCAGGAGACGCCGGCCGCCTGCAGCCGCTCGGGGTAGGTGGTCCAGTCGTAGCCGGCCTCGGCGTTGTTCAGGACCGGGCCGCCGCCCTTGCCGTCGTTGCCCGTGAAGCCGGTCCACAGGTAGTACCGGTTCGGGTCGGTCGAGGTCATCAGCGAGCAGTGGTACGCGTCGCAGACCGTGAAGGCGTCGGCCAGCGCGAAGTGGAACGGGATGTCGCTAGCCACGTGGCTACATACGTTATAGACCTGCAACAAATGGGCCAGCGACCAGGGGCGGACCGTGCGTTAAGGCTCCTGGGGTGAGCCGCCATTTTGGCCGGTCCCTGTGCGGGGCTGAAGCGCTTCGAGGGTGCCTCACGCACTCGGGTATCTCGGTGGAGCGGGACCGGGTGTTCCTGGCCTGGTTCGTACCGCAGCACTCTGCCCTAGGTTTTGGTCATCTCCTCGGTCGGGCAGGCTGTGCCTTGCCGGGCGGTGTCCCCATTGTCAAGCGCTCTCCTTGACGATGGGGACAGCGTCCGGCAACCCTCGTGGGGACCGACCGAGGAGATGACCAAAACCGCTGCGCGACCACTCTCTCAACGCTCGCGATCGTCGCGGGCATCTCTGAGGGAGGGCCCGCCGGAGGCGTCTCTTTGGCTCGTGGGTAGCTCAGCTTCCGGTCGGCGGCGCGGGTTGAGGTTCAGCGAACTCGTCCGGGAGGCTGCCGCCGTAGGCGTCCTTTCAGTACTTCGCCTGTGAGCAGGCAGACGCGAGGTATCGGCCTGTTCCGGTGACCACGCGCTCAAGAGCGGAGGGGGTGTCTTCGGAGGAGGGCAAGGGCTAGCGCAGCGCCCTTGACGTCTGGAGAAGGCGCCACCGTAGCGGCGGCAACATCGATGACCAGGAAACCCAAGCGCGAACCGCCAGCGTACCTGTGGAGCGCTTTAACTCAGCCTGTGAACTTTCTCGCGAGCCGGTCACCGCTCGCTCGGTAGAAGTGCTTCGACGGGTCTGGTTCGGACCCAAGACCTGCGTAAAACCGCATGGCATCGGGGTTGTCATCGTCGGCGTGCCACTCGACACGGCTGCATCTGTGCTTAGCCGCGACATCGAACAGCGCTTGCATGACCATGGTGCCGATTCCACGACGCCGATGGCTTTCTGCAACGTAGAGCTCGCAGCGAGATGATCACGCAACGCTGCTCGTCGGTCAGGTTCGCGAGCTTGTCGGTGAGGTACGTCGCAGCGCCCCCGGCGTCGGGCACGGGCACCCACGGAGCGGCGGCAATATGGCTACGCCGGTGATCGCGGGCCCACGGCGAGATAGAAAGATAGGGCTGTCAGAGACGGGCCGTCGGGAACTTGACCATTCGCGATCAACTTCGCGACCTCCTCTGGCATGAACCACTCGATACGCGTTGATTCACTCGGATCGGAGGGCGGTCCCACGTACGTGCATTCGATTGCGTGGTAAGCGGTGAACCTCATCGTTGACAGCCCGCTCAGCGCGTTATAGCTCATCAGCTCAGAGACTCTACTGGCACGCCAACCTGTCTCCTCCTCGATCTCGCGCCGGATAGCGTCGGCCGGCGCTTCTCCAGGATCTGCCCATCCGGCAGGCACTTCCCAACCCCACTCATCTGTAATGAACCGATGCCGCCACATGAGCAAGATGCGGCCCTCCGCGTCGGTCACAACAGCTGTCGTCGATGGACGCGGCATCGTCAACACGTGGTGTTCAATACGACCGATACCGGGGATCTCGACGTCTTCCAGCCAGACGTTGACCCAGTCACTCTCGTAGACAGCCCGGCGTCCGTGGCTGTGCCAACGCAACGATCAACCCTCCAGTGCCGCAGTTGACGAGAGCTGCGCCCGCAGGTGCTCTCCGAATGCTTGGACTGATCCTAGTTCGCTCCACGGCTGAAGTTCCTGCCGCAGCGCACGAGCTCGAATGGCAATCGGTTGGACTATCGAACCAGAGGCCACATTGAGAGCCGTGCTGGCCATGTTGCAGGCTTCCTCAATCTCGCCCGTGTCAATGAGGCAAGACGCGAGGTCGAAGGTCAGCAAGGACCGGCCCTTTTGATCCTCTACGGCTCGGTGGTTCAGTGCATCAGCCAGAATCTCGCTTGCGGCGGCAGGCTGCCCAATGAGCAAATTACATGTGCCCGCAATTCCGCTCAATCGAGCTTCATCAAAGAAGTCGATTCCCCCTGCTTCATCAGCACCTTCAAAACTTGACGAAGCCTGTTCTAGGGCCTGCAAAGCGGCGTTCGAATCACCGTCCGTAGCGTAGGCTCTGGCCAACTGTGCGGATACCCAAGCATGGCGACGCCGATTGGTACCGCCCTCGGTTAGTCGAGCTGCCTCTTCTAGATATTCGACAGCTGCGGCAGGGTCGCCTTCGAAGAACTGGCCGATGCTCTGCATAGTAAGAGCCCATGCAATAAGTCCGTCATCTTCGGCTTCCTCACCGGCGACACGCCCTACTTCGTAGAAACTCGCTGATCGATCACGATCGCCCAGGTCAAGATAGATATGCCCGGCAAGGCCGGCAAGGATCCCTGCCACTTGGACACTACGGCGCTTGACGATCAATGAGGACGGCAGTGATAGAACCTCGTGAACCCTGCCCGACAGACCGAGAACCTGTGGCATGAGTTGTTCTGGTGGCGTCGATGGGTACATACCCGCAAGCTTCATGGCAGCTCGCTCCATCTGGTCGAGCGCAATCGGACTGACTGACGATCGCGTAAGCGCGTCTGCAAGTTGCCACGGCTGAAGTTCGTCTTCATGGCTGCCCTGCTGGTCGACCGCCACTGTCTCCCATGATCTCGGTGACAGTCCGAGCATGGTTCCGGGGATGCGGAGCCCGTCTGCGATGCGTTCATAGACGGCGAAGCTTTCGACCGCGCGTCGGCCGTTGATGATCTCGCGGACGTGATCGGTCTTGATCTCGGTCTGGCGGGAGATCGCGGAGCGGCTGAGCCCGTACCTCTCGGCGAGTGCGAAGACTGTGCTGATGTCGTGCCTTTGGCATGCGGCGATGAACTCGGGTCGCTCAATGAGCGCTGCTGGGATCGAGTGATCGCGCTCGTTCCTGTGCATCGGGCCCCCTGCCGTCGCTACCAAGGGTTTGTAGCCATTTGTTTAGCGTAAGCCAAAGCATCCCCGGTGGATGCCCCTGCCGAAACTGCCAGCAGCGCGCAAACCGCGATCCGTCAAACACTGCATATCCTGCCCTGTCGGTGCTGGCTTATTGAGTGATGGCGAGTCGGCTGGAGTTGTGCAAGCGGGTGAGATGTTCGCGGAACTGCTTGACGCGTTCTTCGCCTGGATGCTGATCGGTGACCATGTACGACAGTTCGTCGGCGACGGGGAGAAGCGTTGGAAGCGACTTGCGAGCATTGGCCATGGATGAGATGCCAAGATCGATGGCGTGTTCCAAGTCTCCCGCACGGGCTGCTACGAACCCGAGCGTGAGCCGGGCCTCGGACATGCGCATTGGGAACCGGTCAATTCCGTCTGGGCCTGTGCCTAGATGGATGACCTGTCGCGCATGGTCGGCTGCCAACGCGTCATCCCCGAGCAGTCGGTAGGCCTCCATCGCGTATAGATCCCATTTGTCGGGATCGACGTGAAAGTGATGATCAGGGTGAAGTGGCTTATCCATGCTGTCGAGCAGGCGGCGCCCTCTGTCGAGTGCAGCTCGTACGCCATCGCGGTCGCCCATGCGCGCTAAGCCCTTCGCTTCCTGCGCCGCGAGCTGGACGGCTACGCCGTGACTTGTGTCAGCATGCTGGCCACGGCGGGCAAAGGTGACCGCGTCCTCATAGCGTCCTTGAGTCATGGCGAACCACGCACTCATTTCATGAGACCATGCCACTATTTCCGCGTCATCGGCTTCTCGACCCAACTGATATGCGGCACTACGGGTTGCCTCAGCGTCAAATGACAGACCTTGGTCATATTCGAGGCAGCCCGTAAGCAGAGCCAGCTGGCCGGCAACGACTAGAAGATCTCGGTGTTCCCGGAGCCTAGTACGGCCTTGTAGCAGGTCGATGACGTAGCGAAGACGACCACGAGACTGGAGACACAACATGTCTGCGGGCATATACGGGTACTGACGGCAGAGCTGGTAAGTCTCAGCTTGCAGCGCCTCGATGGTGGACGGGCCAACGTCTGACAGTTCGGCCCGCCTGACTAGTTCCGTCACATTCCAAGTGTCTGCTACTTCCGAGGTGGCCGCTACCGGCTCCCATGATCTCGGTGACAGTCCGAGCATGGTTCCGGGGATGCGGAGCCCGTCTGCGATGCGTTCATAGACGGCGAAGCTTTCGACCGCGCGTCGGCCGTTGATGATCTCGCGGACGTGATCGGTCTTGATCTCGGTCTGGCGGGAGATCGCGGAGCGGCTGAGCCCGTACCTCTCGGCGAGTGCGAAGACTGTGCTGATGTCGTGCCTTTGGCATGCGGCGATGAACTCGGGTCGCTCAATGAGCGCTGCTGGGATCGAGTGATCGCGCTCGTTCCTGTGCATCGGGCCCCCTGCCGTCGCTACCAAGGGTTTGTGACCTCTGACTAAGCGTAGATCAGGGTACCCCCGCGAGGGTGCCCCCTGATGGGGGTATTTGCGATGCCCTTCGCGATAGATCCTCGATTCAGTCATTGAGCGTGGCTGCGACGGAGGGTGATGGTGATGCAGAGGATGGCGAGGCCTGGGCTTCCGGCCAGCGCTCCTCCTGGTGCTGATGTTCGGTATGCGTCTGCGGTGCCGGTGGGGGCGTGGGTGGCTCCGCTGGAGGAGTCGATGAACCCCGGTGCTTGGCGTCCGGTCGTGGACCGGGCGGTGACTCGGGAGTACTCGGTGCTCTTCCACGAGAAGCCTTCGGCTGGGAAGGCGCCGAGCGCGTCCAAATTCCCGACCGGGGTGTGGGTTGCGTGGTGTCGTACCCGGCCGACGTTCCCGGACCCTGCTGAGGGGGTGCGGTCGTGAACATGTTGCTGGAGTCCGGTCCGGCGTGCCTGTCCGAGATTGAGCTTGGTTCGCTGGTGCTGGTCGGTGCCACGTGGCAACGGTTGGTGAGCTGGCAGACGACCGGCGGCGACAGTGGAGACCCCTCACTTTGGTGGGTGTTCTGGTCCGGGTCGCTGTATCCGTCGATGTACATGACGGAACCGTCGTTCATGCAGGTCTGGCGCGGTGACGATGCCCCGCGCACATCGGGGGTGGTGTGGTGACGATGCAGGAGAACGACACGACGGGCGTGTTCTACGCACGTCCGGCCGTGTGGGATGAGCCGCGTGGTCGTACGCGGGTGCTGCTGCTGGTGACGGTGGCGCTGGCCTCGTTGACCGCCAATGCGGTGGGACTGCTGATCGTGTTCAAGGGCGGTGCCTGATGAGGCTGCCCAAGCGCCGTCCTGCTGGGCCGGTGGAGTCCTCAGAGTCCTCGGAGCCGGTGACGTATGCGGTGATTGAGACCCCTGATGGCGCGGCCCATGTGAACGTGCAGTTCGTGGAGGAGCCCGGGGTTGGGATGTTCGTGATCGTCCCGTCTGCGGGTATCCGGCGGGAGTTGGCGGCGCTGGATGCGGTGCTGGTCTCGATCGGGCAGGGGCTGCCTGAGGGTTTGTCGCTTGCGGAGTTGGCGTGGTCGGAGGTGCTGCGGACTCGTCCACGGCGCGCCAGGCTGGTTCTGAATCCCGAGCTCGGCGTCTACATGCTGGTGGAGTGGCTGGACGAGGCGGATGTGCTCACGGGCGCCGGCGCGGTGGCTGAGCTTGCCCTGTTGGCGGTGCGCCATGGTTGAGAGGTACGAGCCGGGCGATGTGGTGCGGGTTGGGGATGAGCTGGTGTTGAGCGTCGTGGAGTTGCCGACGCATCGGGCCTGTGAGATCCCGGAGGATGCGCCGGATCTGGGTTCGTTGTGCTGTGTGCCGCTCGCGCTGGTCGCGACTCCCGCTGGTGAGGAACCACGGCGGTGGGTGGTGGCGGCAGATCTGACCCGTGTGGATGTGGATGCCACGGAGGTGTTCCCCGTGCCGCCGTAGTGCGGGGGATGGTGCTTGCGGGTGAGTTGAGGGGCCGTACCAGCACACGGCTTCACCCGCGAGGCGGCTGTGTGCGACAGGCGGAGCCCGCGAGGTTTTGTCCTCGGTCTGTCGTGCGTGGCCGTGGTGGGGACTGGGGCAAGGACCGTGATCCGTCCGGTCTGCCCCCGGCCCTGGTCCCCGCCGTACGTAGCAAGCCGGACCGCCCGTAACCCTGGCAGGCGGGGCGGTCCGGCGGGGAGTTACCCCGTGCCAATGGTATCGGGGTGTTCTGACATGCCCTGGTGCCTGGCGGTCGTAACTGGTCGCGAGGAGTGCGGAGGCAACAGGACGTGACAGACGTCGAGCGGGGTGATCTCGACACAGACGACGAGGAGGAGGACGAGCGTCGCTGGGTGGTGTGTGTGCCGGTGTGGGAGGTGATCGCGGATGAGCCGGTCAGGCGGGAGTTGATACCGGGTGTCAACGAGGTTGCGGCTTGGCGGGCAGAACGTGAGGCGGCGCAGCGGCAAGTTGAGTGAATGGTGCGTTGATAAGTGGCGGGTTCGGCCGGCGGGGCGTGCTTTGCCTCGCCTGCCGGTTCTGCTGGTGAGTTCGTTGTGTCCTGTGTTTGGAGGTTGGGTTTGAAGCTGAGGGGGGCGGCGGCGGCGAAACGGCGGCTGTCTGATATGCAGCGGCAGCTGTACGAGTTTCGTCGGAATCTCGGTGTGAGTCAGATGGACACCGCGAAGTTGCTTGGTGTGGCTGGTCGTACTTTGCGTGATTGGGAGAAGTGTCGCGACAGTCCGAGTCAGCCGCATCTGATCAGTTGGGGGTATGCGTTCGGGCATCGCTTGGCTCTTACGGATGAGGACTACGACCCGGAGTTGCGGATGTCGGTGGTGTTGAAGAATGACGAGTCGTTCGTGCTTCATGAGACGCGTCGTCTGGTGGTTCCGCTGTGGAACAGGCGGAAGGATCGCCGTCTCTCGCAGACAGACTTTGCGCGTTTGCTTGGGGCTAGCCGAGGTTCGGTTCAGCGGTGGGAAGAAGACGGGTCTTGCCAGCCGATTGTGATGATCGCCTGGGCCCAGCGTTTGGATTTTTCGATTGAGCTTCGGCACGTAGCCGAGAAACCCGGGCTGTGGCTGGGAAACAGCCGTGGCGACTGCTCGGTGGCGTAAGCGCCCCCGCGAGCTTTTGTGACCACAGCGGCGGGTGTTCGGCCGCGGGGCCCGTTCTTGGCCCCGCGGCCGAACCCGCTGGCGGGCAAGACGAGTTTCGCCAATATCGATACTCAAAATAGAGGCTGGGTGAGTGATGGTTGTGCAGGCGAGTCCGGCGGTACGGCGGCGGTTGGTCGCGATTCAGCGACGGTTGCTGGCTGAAAGGCTGGCCGCCGAGCTGGATCAGCAGGTGGTAGCTGAGTTGTTGGGGGTGTCGTCTCGTAGCGTGCAGAGTTGGGAGTGCTGCTACGACCACCCGAGCACACCGCATCTGATTGGCTGGGCGTACGGGGTCGGTTTCCGTTTGGTGCTCATCGAGTTGGAAGTCGGTACGGTGCTTGCGCCGGTGTCGTTGGGCCCTGGGGAATCGTTGGCCGAGCATGAGGTACGGCGGCTGACGGCGCCGCTGAAGCCCAGGCGGCAGGAGCGGGATATCTCGCAGACGGATCTGGGCCGGATTGTGGGGGTCGGCAGGTCATCGTTGCAGCGGTGGGAGGACGGGTTTCAGGTTCCCGTTGCGTTGTTTCTGATCGCGTGGGCTGATCGGCTTGGATACACGGTTGGCCTCATGCCGGTTGCTGCGCGTGGATGAGGCTTGGGTGTGGTCGTGCGGGTGCTGCCTTGGCGGTCAGGGCGTTTTGAACAGGTAGGACAGCAGGGCGGCGACGCCTTGGGCATGCATGGTGTAGAGGGCGGCGGTGACCTGTCCTTGGGCGTCTTTCAAGCACCCGGTGTGAGGCCGCAATTTGCGTGCTGGCAGCCGTGGCGGGTTACGGGTG
>NZ_JAACYW010000322.1 GCF_015356825.1 Catenulispora rubra
GTGTTTTGGCCGGGGCCGAGGGCGGTGGCGCGAGCGGGCGGGATCCGGGGGTGGTGTTGTTTGCGCGGAGTGAGGGGATTCTGTCGCCGGCGTTGCGGGATCGCAGGGTGCTGATTGTTGGGGCCGGGTCGGTGGGGTCTTATATGGCCGAGGTTTTGGCGCGGAGTGGGGTTGGGGGGTTCACGATCGTGGATCCTGATGTGGTTGAGGCCGTCAATGTGGGGCGGAGTGCCTATCGGGTTGCGGATGTGGGGTTGGGGAAGGCGGTGGCTGCTGCCGAGGTGGTGTTGTCCGTCAATCCTGGGGCGCGGGTTGGGGTTTTTGCCGCGCGGCATGAGGATGTGGATTTGGCGGCGTTGGTTGGTGATGCCGATGTCGTTGTTGTGGCTACCGATGATCCGGGGGCGCAGGCTCGGGTTGGGCATTTTGCTTATTGGGCTGGGCGGCCGGCTGTCTTTCCGGGGCTTTATCAGGGTGCGCGGGGTGGCGAGATCATCGTGGCGGCGGGTGGGAGTGCTTGCTTCGCGTGCGCGACTGGTGGGGTGCGGGCTGATTTGCAGGAGACCGGGAGTGGTGAGGTTGCCGCGCTGACTGATTACGGCACCGGGCGGCTGGTGGCAGAGCCGGGCTTGTTGGCCGACGTGCATCACGTGGCGGCGATTGCGGCGAAGGTGACTCTCGGGCTGCTCCATGAGCCGGATGACGACGTCGCGGCGGCGCGCTTCGCGTACGGCATCCTCAAGGCCGGCACCACGTATGCGGTCTTCGGGCACGAGCCCGAGTACTGGATCTTCGATGAACTGATGCGTGCCGCGCCGGCGCAGTACGCGTACCAGTCGCTGTGGTTGTCGGTGACGAGCCGGAGTGACTGCCCGGTGTGCGGCGAGCCCGAGGGGCGGACGGATCCTTCGGCTTACCAGGAACCCGATGTCGACTTAATCAGGGCCCTGAGGGACTCGCGATGAGTGCTCTGTATCCGGCGCCCTCCACCGTGGCTACGAGCTGGCTTGCGACGCTGCGGACGACCCTCGCGCGTCTTGCCGGCCAGGTACGCGAAGGCCCGCCGATCGATGTGGAAAGCCTTGCCGCGCAACTGGAATCCGAGTCGCCGGAGGCTGCCGAACTTGGCAGCGTGTTAGGCGTGATGTTGGAAGAGTTCGAGGACAGCATCAGTGGGCTGACGGAGGCCTTCGGGCTGGTGCCGTCGACGCTGCTCATCGCGCTCGGGCGTGGCGAGGAGATCGGCGAGCTTGATCCGGTGGTTGCGGGAGCGTTGGGGGATGTTGGGGAGGTTAGGGCGCTGACGTCGTCGGGGACGGTGACGATCGAGAAAGACGGGCGCTCGACCACGCTCATCGCTGCGACGACCGTTGGCGCGCCGGTCGGGCCGGTGCGGATCGCGTGGCCTGGGCGGGAGGATGTGTGGCTCTGCGCTGTGGCGAGCAAAGGTGGCGCGACCGTCGCGGCAAGGGCAGCGCTGGAGCGGATCCTGCCCCACGTCGGCGTCAGTCGGGCGCACCTCAGGACGGCGCACCTCAGGACAGCACCCGCAAGGCCCCCACAGAACGCCCCCACAGCCCTCCACGCCGCCCTCCTGGCCATCGACCCCATCGCGGACCCCGACCTCGTCATGGCCCGCCTGGAAGGCTGGCGCGCCGCCCTCGAACAGCTCCACCGCGGAGCGGTGGCCATCCACTGGGAGCAGTCCTGATGGAGCCAGTCCTGATGGGGCAAGTCCAGATGGAGCACCCCTGACATGGCCAACGACGACATCGCCAAGATCCGCACCGCGATCGCCCGCCAGGAAGGCCGAGTCCCCCGCGCCGTCATCCGCCCCGGCCGCCGCCACCGCCCGCACCTGCGGCCGGCGCCGCAGACCCGCGGCGAGTTCGCACTGGCGCTGCTCTCAATCGTGCTGACGTTCCTGGCCCTGCTCTTCAGTCTCACCGCGGGGCAGTTGGCCGCGTTCTGGGTCGGGGACCACGCGCAGAGCGGCGGGAAGGCCTGGCCGGTCTTCAGGGCCCTGGGTTACCGACCGTGGCGGCTGGGCGGCGCCGCGTACCTGTACCACGCGATGGTGGTGGAGTTCCGGCTCTTGCCGTGGATCACGATCGTCGCGGTGCTGACCGCCGCCGTGGCCCGTCCGTATCAGGCGGTGCTGGCGGCCTTCGCGGCCGGGATCGTGGAGGACAACTGGTGGCTGCACCTGCCGAGCTACGACTTCCCGAAGTGGTTCGCCGACCTCGTCGACAAGCAGCGGACGCTCCTGGAGCACCACGACCCGTGGCAGGCCTTCGGGATCCTGCTGGCGTCGGCTCTGTTGGCCATGGCCTGGGCGGAGCGGACCCAGGCGGAGCGGACCCAGGCAGAGCGGACCAAGGCGGCCTGAACCGGCTTGGTCGGCGCGTCCGGTTGGGTGGCCCCGGAGCGCGCCGTCACGCGGTCGTCAGCCGTACTGGAGCAGGTAGTCCAGGACCTCGCTCATGGAGGCGGTGGCCATCGCGATGCAGGAGTCGGCCGCGCCGTAGTACAGCCGCAGGTCGCCGGTCTCCTCGTCGTGGATCATCCCGGTGGGGAACACCACGTTCGGCACGTCGCCGTGGGTCTCGTAGTCGGTCGCCGGGCCCAGCACCCACTGCGGGGAGCGGCGGATCACCTTCGCCGGGTTCTCCAGGTCGAACAGGACCAGGCCGGCGCGGTAGAGCGGGCCGGCGGCCATCTGCTTCACGCCGTGGTAGACGCCGAGCCAGCCGTGCTCGGTCTCGATCGGGGCCGGGCCCAGGCCCATGCGGGCCGCGTCCCACCAGGCGCCCTCGCGGCTGGCCATCACCGGCTCGGGGTTGCTCCACTGGCGCAGGTCCTCGGAGCGGGACATCCACACGTCGGCGCGGCCGTCGTGGCCGGCGTACGGGCGGTGGTACAGGCAGAACTCGCCGTTGACCCGGCGGGGCAGCAGCGAGGCGTTCTTGTCCTCCGGCGGCAGGATCACGCCGAGCTTCTCCACCGACTGGAAGTCCTCGGTGGTGGCCAGGGCGACGCAGGGGCCGGAGGGGCCGTAAGCGGTATAGGTGATCACATATGCCGAAAGTTCGGCCACGTAGGTGATGCGGCAGTCCTCGACGCCCCACATGCTGGTGTGGTCGGCCGGGTCGTCGGCCAGCAGCGGCTTGGGGTCCACGCGCCAGCCGTGCACCCCGTCGGGGGAGCGCGCGACCGTGAGGTGTGACAGGCCGCGGCGGTCCTCGACGCGGCACAGAAGCACCGTCTCGCCGTCGTGGCTCGTGGCGCCCGGGTTGAAGACGGTGTTGATCTGGTAGGGCCAGTCGTTGGCCGTCAGGATCGGATTGGCAGGGTCCCGGCGGAACAGTTCGCCGTGGGGGCTGGTGGTGCCGAGCGGGGTCGACATCTTTTGCCTCGCAGGTGGTCTGGTTGCGAACAGGTTTCGATCTTCGCAAACGGCACAGTTCGCCGCTGGAAAGCACCGACTGTAGCGCTCGTGATCACGCCCTGTCTGGACAACACGCTAAACGCAGGCGCCAACAGGGCCTTTCCATTCACGGGCCGTGATAGCAGCTCCCGGTCTTTTCGCCACGACCCGCCACGCACAAGGAATCACGGGCCATGGCGGCGCCAGGGTCGATTGTGTGACGAAGGCCACAGCGCGCCGGCACAAGCGCGCCACCCCCTGATACACAGCCGGGCGCCACCCCTATGATTACTCGGCCGTTGACGGATCGCCTGCTGTTCACCTGCTCGCGAGGTCCCGGACGGCAGCCACCACGCTGTTGTCCGTCCACGCTGGGAAGAGGTGTGCGCTTTTGCACGTCAATGGTTTCACCTACGGTCCGCTGACCCCCCTATTGGCCTACTTCATGTCGTTCTTGGGCTCGGCGATCGGGCTGCAAAGCGCCTCGCGGGCCCGGGTATCCACCGGCGGATCCCGGGCGCGCCCACCCGTCACCCACCACCGCCCGTTGAGGAGGCGCTTCGCGCCGCATGGCCAATAGGCCGCGATGGCTTCAATTGCCCTCGGCGGCACGGCCATCTGGGTCATGCACTTCATAGCCATCCTGGGATTCACGGTGCCGGGCGTCGAGATCCGCTACGACCCGGTGCTGACGGTCGCAAGCCTGGTCGCGGCCATCGCCTTCGCCGCCGCCGGCCTGACGCTGGTGGTCCGGCGCGACGGCAGCACCAAGGCGTTGCTGCTCGGCGGATTCGTCACCGGTTCGGGCGTCGCCGGAATGCACTATCTGGGGATGGCGGCGA
This sequence comes from Catenulispora rubra, assembly GCF_015356825.1. Taxonomy (GTDB): domain Bacteria; phylum Actinomycetota; class Actinomycetes; order Streptomycetales; family Catenulisporaceae; genus Catenulispora; species Catenulispora rubra. The sequence goes on from NZ_JAACYW010000322.1 coordinate 4,270, forward strand.
TGCACATGACGCCGCAGGTCCACTACAACCTGCTGGTGATCGCGGCCTCGGAAGTGGTCGCCGTCGTCGCCGCGACCGCCGCGCTCTGGTTCGCGCTGCGGGTTCGCGGACTGCCGTCCACCATCGGAGCCGCGATCGTCATGGGTGTGGCCGTCACCGGAACGCACTACACCGGAATGGCTGCGGTGCACGTGACGGCGACCGCCGCGATGGATCCGACGCTCTCGTCGGCCGGGATGCCGGTCACCGCGGACGCGGTGCCGACCGGGATGTCGGCCTCGGCCCTGCTGACGCCGCTGGTGCTCGGGATCAGCGTCACCACCACGATCCTGCTGCTGGTGGTGGCGATGGCGCCGACCGAGCGCGAGTTGCAGGAGGAGCAGCGGGCCGTGGAACTGGCCTCATCGCTGCGGGAACGCGCCTACTAGCAACTACCGGCAACGACGGATCAACCCCTGCAACGGGTTCGGCCCTGTACCACACCGTCGCTCTCGCGAGGCGTGGCACAGGGCCGGTGTCGCCGGGACGGGCCGAATCTCCAAGGCGCGCCTGGAGTTCCGGCCCCCGGGTCACACCAAGTCGGCGGACCGCAGGGCCAGCAGCGCCTGGTAGTACGCGAGCGTCGACTCAGCCCCCTGATTCGGGTTCGCGTCGGACTCGCGCAGCCCGTCCCGGCCGCCGCCGCTGCTCGCGTCGTACAGCGGCAGGCCCAGCCGGTTGGCTCCGAGGAACCAGCCGAAGGCGCGCCGGGCCCGGTCGGCGTAGAACTCCCGGCCGGTGACGCGCCAGGCCTCGACGCAGGCCTCGACCACCGCGGCGGCGTCGATCGGCTGCTCGTCGCCCTCGTACCGCGGTGGCAGCGCGCCCTTGCGCCGCCACAGGTTCCCGATCAGCGCCAAGTAGCCTTCGGGCTCCTCCCCCGGACCCGGCGAGCCCGACTCCCCAAGCCCGACCTGCCCGAGGTACCAGTCCAGGGCCCGCAGCGCGTCCTGCACCACGGCGCCGTCCCCGGCCCGCTCGCCGCCGGCCAGCAGGGCCTGCGGCAGGCGGGCGTTGTCGTAGGTGAGCTCGTTCTCGAACCACGGCCAGTCGTCGGTGGCCGTGGCCCGGAGCGCCGCCTGGAGCCGCGCCACGCCCAGCGCCAACTCGGGGGTGGGCTCCGGGACGCGCACCAGCCCCAGCAGGGCGTAGGCGGTCGAGCGGACGGTCGTCATCGCCCGCAGCGCGGGGCTGGCCTGCTCCAGCAGCACCGCCGCGCGCTCGCGGTACTTGTCGGGCACCGAGTCGCCCGCGGCCACGGCGCCGAGGGACCACAACAGCCGCCCGACATGATCGCCGGTGTGCGGCTCGTCGAGCCACACACCGGTCGCGTCGCGCATATTGCGGGAGCCGAGGGCCGAAGCGTCGTAGCCGGCCTCCAGGAAACCCAGGGATGTATCCAGCCAGTCGTGCGGGTCGGCGCCCTTCAGCTCGCGCACGGGAACGTCGCACAGTCCGGCAGCGACGATCGCCAGCCGGGACACGTCGTCCACGCAGTAGCCGGACCCCAGGTCCGGTTTAGCTCGGTCGCTGAACTGGACGATGCCGCCGGAGTCGGTGATCCGGTTCAGGTGGGTGGGTTTCAGCTTCGGCACGTCGACCCGCGCCATGCCGGCGGCGTCGGTGGCCACGGCGTCGGGCACGGGGCGCGTACGGCGGGCCGCGGTGGCCCGTGCGATCCCGGCGAAACGACGGGCCACCGCGGTCCAGTGCAACCCCGCGCCCCGGGTCCTGGCGGCCTCCCTGGCGCGCTCCATGCGGTCCGGGTCGGACAGGAGGGTGTGGAGGGCTTCGGCGTACGCCTCGGGGTCCTCCGGCGGGACCGTGATGCCCGCGCCGCCGGCGAGCATGTCCTCGGCATAGAAGTACGACGTCGACACCACCGGGCAGCCCGCGGCGACGGCGAAGGTGAGGGCCCCGGACGAGATCTGCTCGCGGGAGCGGTAGGGGGTGCAGAAGATCTCGGTGCGGGCCAGGACCGCGGAGATCTCGGCGTCGGTCAGGAACAGGTCGAGGAAGACCACGCGGTCCTCCAGCTTCGCGCCCTTCACGGCGAGGACCAGTTTGTCGCGGTAGTGCTCGCCCTCCTGGCGCACGATCTCCGGGTGCGTGGAGCCGGCGATGAGATACGTCACGTCGGGATGCTGCTCCGCGATCCGGCCCAGGGCCGCTATCGCGGTCTCCAGGCCCTTGCTCGGCGAGAGCAGACCGAAGGTGGACAACAGGCGGCGGCCGGCGAGCCGGTCCAGGGTGGCGGCCACCTCCGGCCGGATCTCGCCGCCGCTTCCGGGCGGCGGCGCGCCGTGCGGGACGTGCACGATCCGGTCCGCCGGGGCGATGCCGGTGTCCACCGCCAGCCGGCGGGCGGTCCCGGTGAACACGGTGACGGCCGCGGCGTCGCGGCACAGCCGGTACAGGGTGTCGGCCTGCGAGGAGCTCGGCTCGGAGAGCACCGTGTGCAGGGTGACCAGATAGGGGACGCCGAGCCGGTGCAGCTCGGCGGCGAAGTCGGTGATCCAGGCGCCGTCCGGGCCGCCGAAGATCCCGAACTCGTGCTGGACGACGACCGCGCCGACCCCGGACGCGGCCACCCGCTGGGCCGCCCTGCGGTAGTCGGAACGCTCGTCCTGGCGGATCACCGTCCGCACCGTCGCGGGGTATGCCAGTCCGTCCCGGTCCAACGCGCAAACCTCCACGCGCACGTCCGGAGCAGCATCGTTGAGCGCGACGGCCAGGTCGCGCGAGTAGGTGGCGATGCCGCACCGTCGCGGCGGATACGTGGAAACGATCGCGAGTGTTATGCCGATGTTCGAGACAGTCCCTGCCATGACCTCTCATACCTCTCTCCGTCGTCACTAAATACGACGGAACCGGCAAGCCACTCTAACGTTACTCAGTGGACTTAATCAATACTCTTAGACACATTGCCGGTCCCGCCGCGGTGAGCAGCGCGGTTCAGGCACCGCCTTTGGCAAGCCGCTGTCCGGCCGAAAGCGGCCCGCCCCACCTGCGCCTGTGACGTGGGCCGCTTGACAAGCCCCCGGGAGCGGCATGGTTTAATAGCGCCATGACCGGCGCTTGCATCACGTGCTGCGCGACCTGCCATGGGACGAAAACCCATATGGCCGGCCGCGTATGCCGCATGCGCCGAATGTGCGGCCGCTGACGTCCGATAGCCCGCTGGTACGGATGACGCGAGGGTTCGCCCCCGCTTCACCCGGAGGGCACCTTCCAGCCGCCGTACACCTGTAGAGGTAACTCTGATGACAGTCCTCCCGAGGCCGAGCCTCAGCGCCGTCACCCCCGTCCGCCGCACGCCGGATTACCGGTTGTGCCTGCTCACGCACCGGGTCCCTCCCCGGATTCATAAAACGTGCCGCCGAATGCGCCGGGGCGTACCAGCCAATGCTGTCTGCGTACGCCCTTCCCGGACCGTCGACCCCGATTTGTGAGTTTCGCGAACCCGCTGAGGAGCACCCGCGATGGACCCCCGCCGCCTGGAGAAGATCTACGACACCGTCCGTGAAGAGCTGGACGGTCTGGACCGCTTCGAGATCGAGCAGCGCGCCTGCGTGGCCCGCGCCCGCTGGCACGCAGCCTCGACAAGCCCCAACGCCAATCCTGAACAACGGGCCCTGGCCGGGGCCCGCGCCGCGGCCATCGGCCGGATCCTGATCCATCTGCGGCGGACCTGGACCGACGAGTACGGCGCCGCCGACCACGCGGCCCGCGCGCTGGCCGCCGAGCGCGTCGACCCCGAGGTCGCCGCCGGGGTGCGGGCCGCCGGGCACCCGGTCGGGGCGCGCGTCGAGGTGGTCGGCGAGGAGCGCACCGGGGTCGTGCAGCAGATCCTGGTCTCGCGCGAGGAGGACGGGTACTACGCGCGCTGGTACGTGGTGCACGTCGCGGAGCTGCAGTTGTGCCGGGCCTACGGCTGCGACGAGCTGGAGACGCTGGAGCCGGAGCAGGCTCCGCTGGCGCCGGCCGCGCAGCACTCGGCGGCGTCGTTCGCGGCGCTGGCCGAGCGGGCTGAGCGCGCCGAGCGGGGCTCGGTGACGGTGCGGCACGGGCAGCGCGGCGGCCGGCGGGTGCTGGCCGCGGCCTGAGGCAGAGCAGAGCGGGGCAGGGGTGGCGAAGCCGGATCCGGCCTCGCCACCTGGCGGCTGCGGAGGCCGGAAACCGCCGGATGGCGTGTCGAGCGCCGGTTTCCGGCCAGCGGACGTGACGAACGACACACAGGCGCGGCCTGAGCCGGTTACCGGGCTGCTGGTTGCCGATCGCCGGGATCGCCGGGTCACCGCCGGAAGAAGTCCCGCACGTTCACCAGCAACAGCAGCAGTGCGGCGACACCCATCGCGACGAGGAAGCCGTCGCGGGCGTGGCGCGCCGTCCACTCCAGCACGCTGATCACCACGCCGGCCGCGACCAGGATCACCGCGAGGCTGACCGCCGTGGTCAGCAGGCGGCGGCGGGCCAGGGCCTCCAGCGCGGCGAATATCACCAGGATCCCGAGCAGTGTGGGGATCTTCTGGCGGTCGTCGGGCAGCAGCAACACCGTCGCCACCGCCAGGAACAGCAGGGGGACGCTGACCGCGGCCCAGATCTGCAGCAGGATGCCGTGGTGCTTGCGGTCGCCGGGGACGTAGGGCTTGTGCGAGCGGGTGACGTGGGCCTGCGGGTCCTGCGGGGGCAGGCCGCCGCGTTCCAGGACGGTCAGGTGGACCGTGCGCTCCTCGGCCATCGCGGTGCGTTCCCGGATCAGGCTCATGACGGACTGCTCGGCCACGCGCGCCTCGCCGAGGCGTTCAGCCACGGTCTTGGCGGTCTGGAATTCCGTGTTCAGGGACAGGACTTCGGCGTGGCGTTCCCGCGCTCGCTGTTGCAGGAGGTCGGTCTGCTCGTCGGCTTCGGCGATGCGGGTGTCGAGGCCGGCGACGCGGCTTTCCAGGCTCTGCGCGAGGCCGGTGTCGTCCGGGGAGACCTTGTGCAGGCCGGCCCAGCCGAGCGGGTCGGCCCAGGAGAAGCGGACGGTGCCGTCGCGCTCGTAGCGCGGGCCGGCCGGGGCGCGCTCGCCGCCGGCCCAGTCGCGGGTGTCGACGCCCCACAGGCCGCGGAAGCCGCGGACCCAGGGGGTGTCGTCGTCGATCAGGACCGGATGCCATTCGCGGTCCTCGCCGGGGCCGACGCGGGTGCCGTCGCCGCGGGCGTAGTCGATGAAGGGGATGCCGAAGCCGTGGTCCTTGCTGCGGGCCCGGCGCAGCATCGTCTCGGCGGCGCGCTTCCACCAGCGGGCCGCGGTGCCCAGGAAGCGCGGGTTGACGGTGACGAGGTAGTCGCCAGCGAGGAAGGCTCCGGAGTGGGAGCCGGCGCCGGCGAAGACCACGGGGTGGGTGCCCTCGGCGACGGTCAGGTCCGGGTCGTCCCAGCGGCGGCGGAGGTCGTCGCCGGTGTAGTCGTGGGAGGAGAAGGCGACCCAGCGCGGGGACAGGGTCCGCGGGCCGTCTTCGACGGCGGCGGGGCCCTCCGCGAGGTAGACGGTCACCATCTCCCAGTCGGCCTCGTGGTCGTTGACGCCGCCGAAGGTGGAACGCCAGTCGTTGGCCGCGTAGAAGTACCAGTACTGGAGGATTGCGTAGCCGCCCTGGCGCACGACGCGGCCGTAGTACGGGGACACCGACGCGCCGCCGCCAGCGTGGTACTGCTCGGCGGCCTTGGTCATCACGCCGCCGGGGACGGTGCCGCGGATGAGCAGGCTCAGGCGGAGCAGGACGTCGATCAGGCGGGCGACGAAGCCGACGGCGGCGAGACGTCCGGTGCGGCGGATGCCGGTGGGGTGCGCCTTGCGCCAGCGGCGGACCTCGCCGCCGCCGGCGGGCTTGAGGACGTAGCGGAGGAACAGGGGGCGGTCGGGCTGGCGGTCCGCCGCTTCCAGGAGGCCGGCGAGGTCGAGTTCTCCGGCCGGGACGAGTTCGGTTTGTTTGTCGCCGTCACCGTCGCCGTCGCGCCAGAGGCTCGCGGCGGCGACGTAGCGCTCGATGTCGGTCGGGAGGAAGTACTCGCCCTTGGTGTAGGCCAGGATCGGCTCGTGGGTGCGGAGCAGGGCGAGGTCGGCGGGGGCGAGGTCGTCCGGGGCGGTGGTGAGATCGCCCGGGTCGGCGAGGTCGACAGGGTCGGCGGCAGTCATCGATGCCGACGATAGGTCACGGCGATCATCGCCGCTCGCCGGATCTCAGCGGGTGGTGAACGCGCCGCCGTTGACGTGGATGGTCTGGCCGGTGATGTGGCGCGCACCCTCGGAGGCCAGGAAGAACACGGTCTCGGCGATGTCGCGGGGCGTGCCGGCGCGCTTGGTGTGGGTCTCGGCGATGAGGGCCTGCTCGCGGGCGTCGGTCATGGCGCCCTGGAAGAAGTCGGTGTCGGCGACGTAGCCGGGCGAGACCAGGTTGGCGGTGACGCCGCGCGCGCCGAGCTCGGCGGACAGGATCGCGTACCAGGCGCCGAGCGCGGCCTTCGCGGCGCCGTAGGAACCGCCGCGGCGTTCGGCCCCGATGGAGCCGACGGCGACGGCGGTGCCGCCAGGCGCGAGGACCGGCTTGAGGACCGTGGTGGTCAGCACCGCGCTGAGCAGGTTGCCGTCGAGGTCGGCACGCCACTGGGCCAGGACGGACTCCAGCTCGGTGGCGGCCGGATCCGGCTGCGCCCGGCCGAGGCCGCCGGCGGCGTTGACCAGGACGTCGAGGGTGTCGAAGCGGGCCGCGAGGTCCTCGACGGCACGCGGATCGGTGGCATCGCAGACCACGCCGGCCGCGCCGAGGTCCTTGGCCGCGGCCTCGACGAGCTCGGCCCGCCGGCCGGTGATGACGACACGGGCGCCGTCGGCGGCGAAGCGCTCGGCGACGGCGCGGCCGATGCCTCGGGAGCCGCCGGTGACGAGGACGGTGCGGGTCATGGTCCCCTCCTGGTATGTTTAGGGCTAAACGTTTAGACCTTAACACGGAGATCGGCGCAGAGGCGGGCTCGATGGCCGGCGCCGAGACAAGCAGGCACGCAAGCCGCGCAGGCACCAGAACACCGCCGAAGAGGCACACAAGCACATCAAGATCCCGCAGCCAACGCCAGAAGCATGCCAGCACCGAAGCAACACCCGAGCCGGACCGACCCGAAGGAGCCGCGTGTGAGCACCACCGCCGCCGAGATCGCCGAGGCGTGGCGCCGGGAGCGCCCGGGCACTCCTGTGGACTCGATCGAGGTTTTCACGCCGATTGTGCGGTTGGCCAAGATGCTCGGTGATGATCGGACTCGGGTGCTGCGGGCGGCCGGGATCGATCGGGCGACGTTGGATCTGTTGTCGGTGCTGCGGCGGGCCGGGGCGCCCTACACGCTGACCACGCGGGAGCTCACCGCGCGGACGTTGGTCACGGCCGGGGCCATCTCGCAGCGGGTGGCGCGGGCCGAGCAGGAGGGGCTGGTCACCAGGGCTCCGGATCCGGCGGGGCGCAAGGCGGTGGCGGTGGCGTTGACCGACGCTGGGCATGCGGTGGTCGAGCGGTCCGTCGACGCGGTGCTCGGGCGTGACTCCGACTTGCTCGGCGGGCTGAGTGCCGAGGAACGGGAAGTGCTGATCCCGCTCCTCGGCAAGTTGGAGGACTTCGTCAGGGCGCAGAGCACCTGAGCAGAACTGCGCCGCAGCAGCCAGCCATCCGCCGCGTCGGGCAGCCGGCTGTCACGACCCTGCAGCTGTCACTACCCCGCTGCCGTCACGACCCCGCCGCCGTCACGCACTGGTTGGAGTCCGCGGCGTTCAGCCCGGCCGCACTCGACAGCGCCGCCGAGGGCAGCGCGCTCGGCACGGACGAGGTGGCCGCCACCGGGTTGTACACGTCCCCGCTGGCGAAGTCGGCGCCGACGCGGACCACGATCGGTGCGCTGCCGTCGCCGCCCTGCTGCACGGCGGAGGCCGGCAGCTGCAGGGCGGCGGCGACCGCCTGCGCCGCGGCCTGGTGCTGCGGGGTGCTGTAGTAGACGTTCGTCGTGGCGACGTCGCCGGAGTAGCTGACGCCGGTGGCGTTCTTGAAGCCGTCGGCCTGGAGGGTGGCGGCGAGTTGGCGGGAGCGGCCGGCGTTGGCGGTGCCGTTCTCGACCACGATCGCATCGGTCACCGCGGCGGGGCTCAGGGTGCCGGCCGTCGCCGAGGGCG
>NZ_JAACYW010000323.1 GCF_015356825.1 Catenulispora rubra
CCCGAACACAACGAGCCCTGACACCCATCAGCACCCCCTGACCAGGAGCTCAACCCCTCCGGACAACAGGGGGAAACTCACAGCACATGCGGACCGAGGCCGGCGAAGCCGACTGGCTCGAATACCAGGAGCTCATGGAGGCGGCATACGCCGAGCCGGCGCTGCGGGCGCTCTACCCGTTCACCAGCCACTGGACCCTGCGAGAACCCTGGGCGTGGACCACCGTTACACCCTGAGCGTTCGCCACGACCTGGCTTACGCCTACGACTCGGCCGGCGACCTGGACCGTGCGATCCCGCTATGCCAGCAGTGCATCGAGGACTGTCTACGGATCCTGGGCCCGGACCACCCGGGCGCTCTCAGCGCCCGCAATAACCTGGGCTTCGCTTACCACTCGGCCGGAGACCCGGCCAGAGCGATTCGCTACTGGAGCAGAACCTCGATGACCGGGCCAGAGTTCTCGGCCAGGACCACCCCGGCACGCTCAGCTCCAGCAACAATCTGGCCATCGCCTACCACCAGGTCGGAGACATACGCCGAGCGGTGCTGCAGTACCTATGGAGCCGCGACAAAAGCAGCCGACGTTGTTGCGGGTTTTCGCTAGCGGATCCGGGCCGAAGCCGGCTGCCGGGCTGTTCCGACACCCGGCTTCGGGCACCTGCTAGACCCGTAGTTCGCACATCACTGAATCGGGTGCCATAGCGCCGCCTGAGCGCTCGGCGGTTTGTGGCTTTCGCTCCGCGCCAGGGAGTTCATAAATGGCGCAGATCGGGCGGCGCGAGGCTCGCGCCATGACACTCGAACGAGGTGCGTGCGGACAACGGGGCTGGACGAACGGCTGGACGCACGGTGCCATGGATCAGTGCACCGCGACGTCGTCGAACTTGGTGTAGGTCGCGTCCCCGGGGTAGTTGTCGTCCTTGCTCGTCAGGGTCAGCGTATAGCTGTGGCCGGCGGTGACCGTCGCGTTGACCTGCTTCCAGCCAGAGCTGGGATTGACGCACGTCTTCGCGAGCGGGGTCGTCGTGGTGCCGGTGGTGTTGTCCTTCAGCGTCGCGGTGGCCCAGTCGTAGGTCACGGTGTCCGGGCAGGTCACGTTGTACCAAAAGGTCAGGGTGCTGGTGGCGCTCGGCGCGGTCAAGGTCTGGGTGATGGAGGAGGTGTTGCTCGGCGAGGCGGAGCCGACCAGGGCCGCGTCGGTGCCGCTGTGCGGGCCGGAGGTGGTGATCGCGGTGACGCCCGTCGTGGTCCAGCCGGTCAGGCTGCCGGCCTCGAATCCGCCGTTGGTGACGCCGCCGCCGGCCGAGTTCACCGTCCAGGTGAAGGATATGCTCCCGAAGGCGTTGGTCGTGTCCGTGGCCTTCACCACCACCGTGCTGGTGCCGGCTGCGGTTGGGGTCCCGGAGATCAGACCGGTCGCGGCGCTGATCGACAGGCCGGCGGGCAGCCCGCTGGCGGTGTAGGTCAGGGTCTGGCCCGGCGCGCTGTCGGTCGCGGTGATCTGCAAGGAGGCGGCGGTGCCGACAGTGCCGGTCTGGGTCCCCGGGTTGGTGACGGTCACGGTGTCACCGCTCGATCCCGAGGCGGCGACCAGGGCCGGGACGAACTTGGCCGCGTCCACCGTGCCCCAGCCGGAGACGATGTCGAATCCGGTGCCGGCGCAGTAGCCGACGACGCTGGAGGTCGAGTTGCAACCGCCGGTGACGTCGACGATCCCGGAGGCGGTACCGTTCGGGCCGATGGCGTAGAGCGCGGGATTGATCAGGCCCAGACCGTGGCCCGCGGACTGGTCGGCCAGCCCGACCAGCGCGGCCATCAGCGGCGAGGACTCCGAGGTGCCCGACGTTCCCTCCAAGGTGATGTCGGGCAGCGAACGGCCGGTGGCTCCCGTGGCCGCAGCGGTGTTCTGCTGCCAGGTGGGGATGCCGAACTCGTGCGACACGCCCCCGCCGGAGTTGGTCCACAGCACGTCCGGCTTGGTGCGGGTACCGCTGCTGTTCAGCGACAAGACGGTTCCGCCCACCGCGGTGACGTAGGTTTCGTCGGCGGGGAAGGAGGCAACACGCTTGCCCCAGTAGGTGGAGTTGTCGGCCTTCAGGCCGTCGGCCCCGTCGTCACCGGTGGAGGCCAGCACGGTGGTGCCCGCGTCGGTGGCGGCTTTGAAGTGGCTGTCCAGGTTGTGCAGCTCGGCGGAGGTGGTGAAGTCGTCCTCGGGCGTGCCCAGGCTCATCGAGATCACGTTCGCCAGTTTGTTGGTGACCGTGTAGTCCATCGCGGTCATCATCTCCGGGAAGCCGGACAAGCCCTGGACCTCCGCCACGGGAGTGGCGATGATCATGATCTTCGCGCCGGGGGCCAGCGTGTGGATCATGGTGATGTCGAGGTCTGTCTCCCCGCCCCAGCTGTTGCAGGTGGCGGTGTCCACGCCCGGGTCGTTGCAGCCGGGTACCGCGCCGGCCGGCTCGATGGTCTGAATGGTCGTCGCGGGAAGGCCGTTCTGCGAGTCGTAGCTGTCGATGTAGGCCTGGGCGTTCTTGTCGCCGAAGGACACCAGCGTCGCGATGGTGAGCCCGGTGCCGTCGATGTGCTGCGCGAACAGCGGCGCGACGTCATAGGCCTTCTGCAGCCCGGACGGGGAAGAGCTGAGCGCCTGCATGGCCGCATCCGCCCGCGCCGTAGGCGTGGATGCGGCGCCCACGCGGATCGCGGCGTCGCTGAAGTGGTGGCCGGTCCGGCCCGGATGGGGCTGCGGGTGCGGTCCACCGGAGGGCGCGGCCTGCGCAGCCGCGCCGCTGAGGGTGAGCGCGCCCGCCGATGCCAGCGCGGCGAGCGTGGCACCGAACCGCACCATCCGTCGCTTGCCGAACCCTGATAGTGCCCGATGCATTGACTCCTCCATGGAGTGGCAGGGGAGGTTGTGAGGGTGACGGTGACAGAAGAAAGGCCACCCGGTAAGCCCTGGTCACACCAAGGTTTGGTCAAACCCGTGAGCGTGGGGGAATCAGGGCTCGGAGTAAGGGTGCCGAACCGGATGTGCGTGAGCGCGTCCACCGGTATCCGAACGGGCGAGCCCGGGCTCTGCGGCGTCGTGTGTTCTCTCACGTCCGCCCGCCATGGTAGCGGCCAAAGTCAACCCGTTGACGAACGAGTTCGTCAACGGCCCGGCGGGCCGCGGACTTCGAACCGCACCGCTGAGCCGGCGCTGTCGGCCACCGTCGCTACGGTGCCACGCGTGACCGAATCCACTGATCTGCGCGCGACGAGAGATTCCTTACGGCACCGTCGCCGCCAGCTACGGTGAGCTGGTCAAGCTGATCTCGAACGCACGCCCTACGACCGCATGATGCTCGGGTAGTTCGTGGAACTCGTCCGGGAATCCGGTCCGTCCGGGCCGGTCGCCGATATCGGCCGCGGTCCCGGACACGTGACGGTGAACCGGTCGTGTTGAACCCGGCGACGCCGCTGGACTGGATGGCCGCGGCTACCCCATTGACATATAGCTTCATCGAGCGCTGGGTGGCGTCGTAGACCATCGGAGCCCGGCATGAAGATCCACCAGGCCTTGGTGGATCCGTTGCAGCCCACCATGAACGTCGTCGACGGTGACGCCGCTTTGATGGAGCAAATGCCCTTGTAGCGAGACTTCGAGCTCTCGCGATGGGCTCACATTGGGCCCATATGCCGAGAACATGAGGAATCTTCGGACATCGGTGACGCCTCCCGAGCGCCCGGCCGGTCTCGTCGATGTCGCCGACATCGACCGCCAGTGCCTCGACGCAGCGAGTGCCGCACTTGACGCGAAGCTCTCGCGGGGCGTTTCAGCTCGAAGGCGTTCTGAATCAAGGTCCCGCTCGGGTTCGCGCTAGGGTTCGCCGCTGTCGAGGTGGTGACCCACGGCCCGTGCCGGCGGCTGATTCTCCCCTGGCGAGTCGGCACACGGCGAAACTGTCCTCCGATTCCAGGAACAACGTGTGTCTTCATTGCTGCTGTGTCTCTGTACCGACGTCACGCACGGCGATCGTGTAGGCGCACCACAGATTCGAACCGAACACATTCCATATCGGAGGATGCCTTTATGGACAATCGACCCTTGACCTTGATGGCGGTCCACGCCCACCCCGACGACGAGGCGACAGGTACCGGAGGGGTTTTTGCGCGGTACGCGGCCGAGGGCATCCGCACGGTCCTGGTCACCTGTACCGATGGCGGCTGTGGAGACGGACCGGGAGGTGTGAAGCCAGGCGAGCCCGGCCATGACCCGGTTGCGGTGGCTGCTCTCCGGCGTGAGGAACTCAAAGCCAGCTGCGACGTCTTAAATATCACCCATCTGGAGATGTTGGATTACGCAGACTCCGGAATGATGGGCTGGGCGACCAATGACGCGCCCGAATCCTTCTGGCGGACACCCGTCGAGCAGAGCGCCGCGCGCCTGGCCGAGCTCATGCGACGCTACGAACCCGATGTGGTCGTGACCTACGACGAGAACGGGTTCTACGGTCACCCCGACCACATCCAGGCGAACCGTGTCACTGTGGCGGCGTTGGCGCTGAGCGAACTGACGCCGAAGGTGTACTGGACGACCATGCCGCGGTCCGCAATGCAGAAGTTCATGGAGACGATGCGTGAGTTCGACCCGGAGTGGACCGAGCCGGATCCGACAGAGGACGCGGCGCTGCCTGAGATCGGGCTTCCCGACGAGGAGATCACTACATGGGTGGACGTCTCCGAGTTCGGAGGTCAGAAGTTCGACGCGCTGGCAGCGCACGCCAGCCAAGGCGAGAACATCTTCTTCCTGAAGATGGGCCAGGAGCGGTTCACGGAGCTGATGGGCGTGGAGACCTTCGTCCGGGTCCAGGACGGTACCGGTACCGGCGCGGACGTGCTCGAGAACGACTTGTTCGCCGGACTGCGCTGAGCTGACGGAATTGTGGCACCGGCGGCCGTCCTGCGTCTGGACGGCTGGCCGCCCGAGCGGCGGGCGCGCAAGTTCGAGCCTTGGTGGCGGGCCCATTTCCAGCCCGAATCACGAGAACGTGAGGGATCCTCGGAGATCTAGATGCACGTATCGCCCCAGGTCAGGAGCTTTGTGACCTGGGGCGATACGAGGCGCTGCACATTTCTGAGACTGGACTACGGTTCCGGGCGGAGCGACCATGATGGCGGGTCTCTTCGGGTCCCGGAGCAGCGCACAGTGGAGACGATGCGATGCCCTACACCCGGCCGCCATCGACTCCCCGGGTACCAGCCGCAGCACCTCGGCCACGGCCAGCCTGGCGTCTGCCTCGAATCTTCGACCGCCGTCCGCCGCACGTCGATCATGGGAGGACACGACCTTATGGCGGCCCTGGGGCAACAGCCTGCACCCGGTGGTGCACCACGGCTGGAACGGGATCGTTCACTGGCCGGACCGGTGTGCTGTGCCTGGGGACTGTGGCGCCGCAGCATTGTAGGTGCTTCCGTCCGGCCGCCTCGGTGACGTCGCCTTCGGCGGCGGTTTCGGCACCGTCAGCCTCGACGAGGCCGCCCGCGCCACTCTCAAGGTGCACACCGGCGAGGTCTCCATCGCCCGCCTGACCGGCCGGGTCCGGATGCCGCACCCGCCTGATCTACCGAGCGATCGCCTACCACGGACGTAAGCACGAGAAGACCGGCTGACCGTGTTCTACTTCCCCGCCTACACGCCGACGTTAAATCGGGTGGAAGGTGTGTGGCCGACGCTGAAACGATCCCTGGCCGCTCGGCAGTGTCGATCAACCGCTCGGGCAGACTCGTCGCGCCTGGCGTCATGAGACCATCGTGCCAGCGAGCCGATTATGGCGAAACTGTGACCGGCATTTATGAAATGCATCGCGAATTCCCGCGTCGTCGGCATTCGCGGGTTGGCCTCAGTACAAAGCGCGTGCTATCTGTGGTCCTCTCCTGGAGCAGATGGTGAGGTCGATGTTCTTGCATGGCAGGGTACTCGCCCGGATGTGGGCGGCCATGGCGCTGACGGCGGCAATGCTGTCACCGGCCGGACCCGCGCGTGCGGCGGTGCGCGTCGACATCACCGGTCAGGTGTTGGCCGGGCAGGACATCGCGCTGCACGGCGATTCGATAGTCAACCTGCCGTCAGGGACGACGACGTACAACGGGGTCCTCTCGGGCCAGGGCACGCTGACGATCACGGGTTCCGGCACGCTGATCCTGACCCGCGACAGCAGCCTCACCCTGCTCGCGAGCCTGCAGCAGCAGAGCGTGGCCACGAGCGGCGGCAACTGGCCATACCCGATCGTCGCCGATCCCGATCCGCCGACGGTCGTCGTCGAGCGCGGCGCGACGCTCCAGTACGGCAACGGCGGCGCGACCGGCGTCATCGGGCACTACCCCTATTCGCTGCCCAAAATCAGCCTCGCCCTGAACCAGGACAACATCCAGGTCGACGGCACCCTGGTGCTCGATCTGAGCGGCCCGGACGTCAATCTCGGCACGATCTCCGGCTCCGGGCTGGTCTACCAGCCGCGCAGCGCCTGGGCCCGCCTCAACCTGGCCGGCACCCAGCCGTTTCGCGGCGTGATCGGTGTCGGCACCGCGATCGGCTTCGGCGACGCCTCCTACCGGATCGCGCTGCCGAACGCGCGCGCCATCCTCAACGACGGCTCGGCGATCTTCTACGCCCGCGACTACACCCTCACCATCCCCCAGGACTTCTACGAGCAGAACTACGGCACCGACATCAACTACCACACCTGGCAGGCCGGGAAGATCGTGATGACCGGTGTCGACAACTACTCCGACACCGGGACGAACTCTGACCCGGCGCTCAGCGACCCGAGCCTGAACACACGCCAGGTCGGGCACACCGTCAATTTCCGGGGCATCAACATCGAGGGCGCCACCGTCCAATGGGGCGACGGCACCACACACCGCTTCTTCTTGCCCGCGACGCCATACAACTCGTACATCAACATCCACAACAACGGCAGCCTGACATTCGACTACAACGGCCCGGTGACCCTGGACTCGCCTATATCAGGTGGCGTATATCATGACTCGCTGAAAACCCCCGCCTCCGCGGCCGTGACGCTGAGTCCGACCGCGGGCAACGCCGTCACCTTCGCCACACCGCAGAACTACCACGGCACCACGACCATCGGCTCCGGCGCGACCCTGCTGCTGGGGACGGGAACAGCCGGCGGCGACAGCTCCCTTCTGACCGGAACCGCCGTGGACGCCATCGTGGACGCCGGCGCGCTGGTCGCGCGCAACACCACGACACCGCTGTCGCTGTCGAACATCACCGGCGCCGGCTCGCTCACTCAGTCCGGCGCGGCGAGGACCACCCTGACCGGGACGACGGCGTACACCGGTGCGACCACGGTCACCTCCGGTACGCTCGCGCTCGGCCCCGGCTCAAGCGGCATCGGTTCAAGCAGCGGTCTGACGCTGAACGGCGGCACCTTCGACATCTCAGCCGTCGCAGACCAGACTGTCATGAATCTGGCGGGCAGCTCCGGCACCGTCGTCCTCGGCCCGCATACCCTGACCGTCACGGACGCCGCCTCGACGACCTACGGCGGGAAGATCACCGGCTCCGGCGGGCTGGACAAGTCCGGAGCCGGAGCGCTCACGCTTACTGGGGCGACCACGACGGGCGGGGCGTGGCGTATTGACCAGGGCACGCTGGCCGTGGACGGCGCGCCGATCACCACCGGAGGGCTGACCGAAGCCGCCAGTGCGACCCTGATGGTGACGCCGAACGCGAGCGGCGCGGCGCTGAACGTCAACGGCCCGCTGAACCTCTCCGGCGCCCTGGCGGTCAAGCCGGCGGGAGCAGCGATCGCCGGCGAGCGGTTCACCCTGGTCCACTCCACCGGACCGGGGACCGTCGGCGCGTTCGCAGGACTGGCCGAGGGCGCGACATTCGCCGCCGGCAGGGTGACATTCCAGATCACATACCACGGCGGTAGCGGCCACGACATCGTGCTGACGGTACAGAGCGGTGCATCGACGAGCGCGGGAGCACCGGACACGGGCTCGGCAAGCACGGAGACTCGAGGCGGAGGCCTGGCGAGCCCGCACGCCGCAGCGGGTGCAGGCGGCGGTTCCAGCCTCCGGCTCGTCGCACTGGTAGCGGTGGCCCCCGCCGCACTGCTGGCGGGTTTCGTGGTTCTTCGTGCCCGCCGACGTCCCGCCGCGCGGGGCACCCAGCGCCGCGGCGCCCGCAGGGGCGGACAGCGTTGACACTGCAGCGCTGCGCGGGTTCCAAACGCAAACGGAGGTTCGCTCGCTGGGACACGGTGTAAGGAAGCTTGCCGTCGACGGACGACGCACTCGAGACCGGGGACTTGTGCGTGGCCGTCACCCGAAGGAAGTCGGTGGAGTCCAAGGGGAGACGGCCGCGCGTCTTCAGACCGTCAGCGCCGATTGGTCTAACCGATGTGGGCAGACCCAACTTGCGCTGAGGCAGCTGTGGACGATTTCTTGGACGCGGCTGCAGCTGCGTGGAGGGCTGCCCGGATTCTCGGCGGAACGGCACGCCGCCTGCCAGATCCGCCCGAGGTCTTCGTGACGGTCTTCCCAGCGTGAACCAGGCCAGTGCGCCGCCCAAGGGAGCGCCGTGGCCAGTTCGAGCTTTCGCGACGGGCCCACTCCGGGCCCACATGCCGAGGACATGAGGGATCCTCGGACATCTGTATAGACGTATCGCCCCAGGTCAGCGGCGTGCCGACCTGGGGCGATACGAGGTGGTGCATATTTTTCAAACTGCGCTTCCGCAGGTCAGGTCACGTTCTAGATGTCGAAGTAATCGACATGAAAACCTCTGACCTGCGGAAACGTTGTGTGTTGCGGTGATGGGCCCATATTGGGCCCATTTCGGCGGCCACAGCGCTAGGCCGTGTTGGGGATTGAAGTAGCCTCTTGAGACGCCGAGCGGGATACGTAGTCGGTTCGATCTGACCGATGCCGAGTGGGAGCGTCTAGCCGAGCGGGACGTCCCGGAACGGTACGGCAACTGGAACACGATCTACGACCGTTTCAGCACGTGGCGGGATGACGGCACGTGGGCCCGGCTGCTTCAGGCGGTGCTGGCCGACGTGCAGCGTGCCGGCGACGCCGGGCCCGTCTTGCCGCCGCCGGCCTCGGACGGTCCCGGGGCGGGTTGACCACCAAGGTGCACCTGTCGGCCGATGGTCGGTGTCGGCCGCTGTCGGTGAAGGTCACCGCGGGCCAGCGGGGGGACAGCCCGGAGTTCGAAGCCGTGCTGGAGCGGATCGCAGTGGGGGATCCACGCGGCGGCCCGGCCCGATGCCGGTTGGCGCGGTGCTGGCCGACAAGGCGTACTCCTCGAAGGCGAACCGGGCCATGCGCTCGGACAAACTCAGCGAGAGCTATGAAGCCGGACTGCTACTGGCCAGTGTCATGATCTGGATACGCAGCACCTGACACATTCCCCAACACGGCCCAGATCCGGCCCAGATCCTGCGCAGATCCGGCGGTTGTCGGTGGCGGCTGGTTGGATGCCGGCATGGCACGTCTCCTCTGTCCCGCTCACATCTCCCAGGCCGCAGTCCGGAACCAGCCGGTCACCTATACCTGGCGGGGCGGTCAGGACTTCGTGAAGGAGAGCCCGAAGCTTCGCGGTCTGTTCCAGGGGCTGAGTCTGCGGGCGCGGCTGGCGTGTGTGGCCGGGATGGCCGAGTGGGTCTACTGGCGGCACGCCGACGCAACCGACTTCGACGCACCACTGATGATGATCGAGGCGGCATGGGCGGCGAATCTGGACATCGGGTACGTCGACATCCCCACGGTGTACGAGTTCGAGGCGCGCAAAGGGCCGGTCGACGGCGTGCTGCGGGCCTCGAAGGACACTGTGGAGAGCGCTCTGCGGTCCTTCAAGGCCGAGTCACCGGTGACGCTCGGCACCAAGGCGGGCCACCTGTACTTCCTGGCCCGCCACGTGGTACCCGACCAGCGGGCCTTCGGGCAGTGGCTGACAGCGGTCACCGGCCGGCTCGCCGACATCTCCCCGCACGTCGCCGGCCAACTCGGCGCGTCGGTCCCCCGCGAGGCGATGGACACCGCCGCCGGGTTCGACAAGGCGGACGCGCCGATGCTGCTCGCCGAGTTCCGCCGTGAGCTGACACCTGCGGCGAACTGCTATCTCGCTGCGGCCGTTGAGCCTGTCGGGTAGGTGGCTGCTCCAGTGACCCGCGTCGCCGGCCGCCGCACTGCCGCCTCGCCCACCGCCCGTGTCGCCGAGAAGGCTGAGCCCGCCGATCGCCGCTGCGCCTCCTCCCGCAGCTCCCACGGCGACCCGTACTCCACCAGCGGGTCCAGGAACGGCCGCGGCGCGAAAGCCACTGGCCAGTGTCATGATCTGGATACGCAGCACCTGACACATTCCCCAACACTGCCTAGTACGTCCGGGATGGCTCATCTCCCCGCAAGGCCTGCTCTCCTGCTGCGAGCCGATCCTTGGCATGCGCTGTGGGTTGCATCGCCGTCAGCTTTTGAGCTGTGCAGGGATGACGTCGACGTTCTCGCGTGATGGCGCCACGTCCCAGTCGTCA
Organism: Catenulispora rubra; assembly: GCF_015356825.1. Taxonomy (GTDB): domain Bacteria; phylum Actinomycetota; class Actinomycetes; order Streptomycetales; family Catenulisporaceae; genus Catenulispora; species Catenulispora rubra. The sequence goes on from NZ_JAACYW010000323.1 coordinate 10,554, forward strand.
GAGCCTAGGTGCGCGCTCAGAGCGTCATAGCTGTGGGCCCGGATACAGCGAGCGGATCGCCTCTGTGACGGCGAGACATGCGGCGAGGACGCCGACGAAAGTGGCGCCCACCGCGATGCCTGCCAGTGTCGTGGCCCCACATGCATCGCGTTCGGCGGCGTCTTCGAACACTCGATTGTGAATCGGGGACTCCTCTTCGCTCCCGTCGGCCCACGCAAGCACCGCGTCGCTTCGCCGAGCACCGGGGAAACGCCTGATCATGATCGAATTGAAGTCGGTGGGGCCAGCCCCGAGGCCTGCATCGATTGCCAGCTTCCACGAAACATCGCTGGTCAGTCGGCGCGCGGGGACATTGTCAAGACCGAGGAGGGCGACGTGGTTGTTGCGGGCGCCGGCTCGCGTTCCGTCATCTACCGGGAACTCGATGATGGTCGTGGTGAACCCGAGCCGGTCAAGGGCCGACGCGACGAGTCGAGTTTTGCGAATCTTCTCGGATCGCGGCGGAGTGAGCAGTCCAGTGCTCTGATTCGCCGTGATCGTGGCGTCATCATCTTGCAGCACGATGCTGATGCTGGACGGGTCCGATTCGACGACGCGGCCCTCAACGGCGAGCGTGCCTGCGACGCTAACCCCCTCGGCGCCAATGTCGACTTCCACTCTGATGGGCGGCTACAGTGCCTGTCCTGACAGTCGTATGTGAGTCTTCGCCGGCGCGGACGCCAATGGGAAGCGCGCGTCGTTTGGAGAGCAAGCAGACCGGCTGGTTGACAACTTTGCTGCACTGGACCGCAACATTCACTCGTTGTGGAACCGCACGGACAGTGCGTGGCGCTTTTATGCAGACCAGTATTTTGGTGGGAAGGTATGGCAAATTCCCCCGAATGGCCGTGGCGACCTCTTGGCGCCGGCCGCTACGCAGGTGAGATCCATGAAGCCCTGCGAAGCGAAGCCGATCTGAGTGCCGGTCACTGACCGACGCAACCTACAGAATCGCTGAGCGGAGATTGGTGCCCGAGCCTCGTGCCGTATCCACGGGCTCGGTCCTCGTTCCGCATTGGTTGCGTATTCCGCGGTAAGAGATTGTTGCATTTTCGGCAGGCGGGATTGTCTCAGGCTCGTCGGGGCAGGAGTGGAAAACATCGGGTGATCTGTCGGTAGCGACCTACGGAGATCATCGGCTTTCCTCATTCGAGGAGTTGGGGCGAGTGCGGTCGATTGAACAGCAAGCGGCTAACGGATGTGCTGGAGGCTGTTTGTCGGTCGACAACCTTGAATCCTGCCGTGATAAAGGCGTCTTCCATTGTTCGGGGGGTATTGAACTCAGGGACGGGCCAGCAAATGATGCCGAATAGAGTCTGAGGGGCCGCGACCTCGGCACAGAGGGATACCGCCGCGACCGTGCCGTCGACGAACTCGGCGAGGTTCGAGGCTGTACCGCTGCCGCCTACGCGGACAGCCGTCCCGATCTGAGGGGCGGTCAGCACCATCGAGGCCTGCTGGGTTCGGGCTTCGCCGGCCAGCAGCCTGATGAGAGTGTCGACGCTGCCATTGACGACTGCGGCGAATCCACCGCGGCCTGAGTCTGTGGCGCGTTCGATGCGGGTTCGCGCCATGTCCACCCAGTAGGGCTCGTGTTCGACTCCGATGGCCATGCGGCCGGCGCGTACGGCCTCGACCAGGATGTCGCCTGATCCGCAGATCGGGTCGAGGAGCAGGTCGTCTTGGTCGGTGTACGTGGTGATGGCGTGCTGCGCGAGTTCGGCGACGGAGCGTTGGTGGTGGGCCTGCGGTCGCATATGGAGTTGTCCTTCGGTGGGTGGTGGGTGGCGGT
>NZ_JAACYW010000324.1 GCF_015356825.1 Catenulispora rubra
GACCCCGACGCCCCGCCGCGCTACCGCATGCTGGAGACGCTGCGCGAATACGGCATCGAACAACTGGCCCGGGCCGGCACCATCACCGAAGTCCGCCGCGCCCACGCACGCTTCTTCCGCGACCTCGCCGAAACCGCCGAACCGCACCTGCGCCGCCGCGAACAACTGACGTGGCTGGCACGGCTCGACGCCGACAGCGACAACATCCTGGCCGCCCTCCGGTTCGCCGCCGACATCGGCGACGCCGACACCGCCGTCCGCCTCGCCGCCTCGCTGGCCTGGTACTGGTCGATCGTCGGCCAGACCACCGAGGGCCGGGCCTGGCTGGAACTGGCGCTGTCGGTGCCGGGCGACTCGCCGGCCGAGGCGCATGCCGTCGTGAAGATCCTGCACGCCCTGACCGGCCTGTTCAGCGCGCAGGACTGGACGAACCTCACCGAGATCACCGAGGCCCTGGCGTCCGTCCTCGACGAGGCCGAGGCCACCCACGACAATCCGCTGCTGGCCATCGCCGCCTGCACCATCCCGATCATCACCGACGACCTGGCCGCCGTCTACGCGACCGTCGCGATCTACGAGAACCACCCCGACCCCTGGGTCGGCGGCATGCTGCACCTGATGCGCGGCATGGCGGCCGAGAACAACGGCGACCTGGTCACCCAGCGCCAGGACCTGCTCGAGTCACGCCGCCGCTTCACCCTGATCGGCGAACGCTGGGGTCTGTCGGCGACCCTGTCGGCGCTGTCCGCGATGGCCATGGCCGACGGGCAGACGCACGAGGCCATCCGCATGCAGGACGAGGCGCTGGCCCTCCTGCGCGAGATCAACGCCGCCGACGACGCCGCCCAGGTCCAGATGATGCGCGCCTACGCCCTGGCCCGCACCGGCGCCCTGCAGGAGGCGAAGGCGCTCGTGACGTCGATCCTGGAGTCGGGCCAAAGGAACCACTCGTACGCCTCGATGCTGATGGCCTACGTCGGCCTCGCCGACATCGCCCGCCGCGAAGGCGAGCTCGACACCGCGCGCGAGTACCTGCGGGCCTCGCACGACGTCACCCGCGACCACTGGCAGGGACCGCCGCAGCTGCTGGCGGTACGGGAGATCTCCGCCGCACTGCTGCACCTGACACCCGATGCTGACACCGGCACCGATGCCAGTACCGACACCGGCGTCGACATCGAGGGCGCACGGCTGAAGCTGCACGAGGCGTACGCCCTCGGAAGCATCGCCCACGACATGCCGATCCTGGCCCGCATCGCCGTAGTCGTGGCCTGCTACGCCGACACCCTCGGCGACCCGACCACAGCCGCCCGCGCCCTCGGCACCGCGTTCGCACTCCGCGGCGGCACCGACCTGAGCGACCCGGACCGCGCCGACGTCACCCGCAGCGTGGAAGCCCAGCTCGGCGAGACGGAGTTCGAGGCCGCATTCACTTCGGCACGCGGCTTGACGCGCCAGGCCAGCCTGGCGTTCCTCGCGGACTACATCGGATTCGACCCGGACAACTCGCGGCCCGGCGAACGGTAGGACACCGCCGACGCGCGAGGCACGCCTCTCCCCCGACCTCAGGCGAGGCCGTTCTTTTAGATGAGTGCCGCCGAAGGCGGCTCCTTGTTAGTTCGTGTACACGGGATGGTGAGCTGGATATTGAAGGTGGAATAGGGCCCGTTATCTTTCGGAAGAGCCTGCGGACTGTCCGCAAACTCCCGCCGACGCCGACCTGCCGCAGCAGCACCGTGGCCGCGGTGTGCCGCAGCTCCGAAGGCATCTGCTTCACCCGGCGCTCCACCACCCGCCGACGGATCCAGATACACCGAGGTCGTCCCGACATCGCTGCCTCGGGGCCGAAGTGCGCGTCGCCGGACGGGCTCGCCGGCCGCTCGGCTTCGTCGCGCAAGCGGCGCGGCGGTGAAGTCCGCGCTGCCCTCGGGGTGGCGAGGCGACACCGGCGAGCCCGGCCTGTACCGACGGCCGCTGCCGGAGCGGCTGGAGAAGCGATGTGTCGACGAGGGCGAACAGGAGGTCGTCGCTGTCGGCGGTGGCAGCGGCAGTAGCCCTCGCCGCCGACCCGCCGCGGCCGGAACAGCTCCCCCACAGCAGGTCCGCGAGCTGCGCATGAGCAGAGAATTGGGGCCCGTTATCTTGCGCCACTCCCTCCGCGCCGAATCTCGAGATCGTCGAGCATCGCCGCGGTGTTCGTCGCCCCGAAACGCGTCGCTCCCAGCCGGTTCAGCTCCAGCAGCGCATCCAGCGTTCGCACGCCGCCGGCAGCCTTGACCCGCACGGCTGGCGACACGGTCCGGCGCATCAGAGCGATGTCCGCGGCCGTCGCTCCCCCGCCGGCGAACCCGGTGCTGGTCTTGACGTACGCCGCGCCGGCGGCCTCGGCGGCGCGGTAGCCGGCGACCTTCTCCTCGTTCGTCAGGTATGCGTTCTCGAAGATCACCTTCACCGGGCGGCCCTCGGCGGCCTGCACCACCGCGGCGATCTCATCGCGGGTGAACGCCGTGTCGCCGCCGCGCAGGCGGCCGATGTCGATCACCATGTCGATCTCCTCGGTGCCGAGGGAGAGCAGGTCGCGGGTCTCGAAGACCTTCGTCGCCGTCGTGCTGCTGCCGTGCGGGAAGCCGACCACCGTGCCGACCAGGACGCCCGTGCCGTGCAGCGCGACGGCGACCGACTCCACGTCGGCGGGTCGCACGCACACCGACGCGACCTGGTACTCGACCGCGACCGCGAGGCCGGCCTCGACGTCGGCCGGGGTCAGCTCCGGGCGGAGCAGCGAGTGGTCGATCATCTTCGCCACCGCGTCGCGGGTCGGCAGAGGGCCGTCCCAGCGCGGGGCTTCGAGCGAGGTGACAGACATGGCGTTCTCCTTCGGGGCGGGGCGAGGCTCTCTGTCCTACTCGACAAGACAGCGGGGCCATTTGTGAGGTGGCGTGAGCTGTTGTGAGCTGTCTAGACAGCATATACAATTATGCCATGGCCGCATCCCAGCCCCTCTACGAGCGCATCGAGAAGCAGCTCCGCCGCCGCCTCGACTCCGCCGCCGACGGCGATCCCTTCCCCTCCGAGCCCAGGCTGGCCGAGGAGTTCGGCGTCTCGCGGATGACGGTGCGCGCCGCCCTGGCCGGCCTGGAGCGCGACGGCATGCTCGAACGCGTCCCCGGACGCGGCAGCTTCGTCCGCAAAGGCGCTGCTCACCGCCCCGTCGGCGTCCTGCTCAGCTTCCACGACCAGGCCCTCGCGGAAGGCAAGACGCCGCGTTCCCGCGTCCTGGAAGCAGAGGTGCGCGCAGCCACTCCGCCGGAGTCCGCGGCGCTGTATCGAACAAAAGATCAGGCCCCGGAGCACCTGCCCGAGGAAGTCGTCGCCATCACCCGCGTCCGCCTCTTCGACGACCTCCCCATCGCCGTCGAACGCGCCGTCTTCCCCGCGACCCTCAGCGCCCTGCTGACCACCGACCTGGAAACCGGCTCACTCCACAACGCCCTCCGCCGCCTGGGCCTGACCCCGACCCTCGGCTCCTCGCTCCTCACCGCCCGCACCGCCGACGGCGACGCCCCCGACCTCGGCGTCGCCCCGACCACCCCGATGCTCGTCGAGACCCGCTCCATCGTCGACCAGCACGGCGACCCGCTGGAGTTCACGGTCAGCTCCTACGTGGCCGACCGCTACGGGCTCAGAGTCGACTTCTCCGTCTCCCAACCGGAACGAACGTGAGCGGCACCGGAAGAGAGAAGAGAGATCAGCCCGTAGAAGCCCGCTCCACCAACTCCGTCGGCAGTATCACCGACGCCGGAGGCTCCCCCTCGATCCGCGCCAGCAACAACCGAACCATCTCCGCACTGATCCGCTTGAAGGGCTGCCGCATCGTCGTCAACGGCGGCACAGCAGTAGCCGCGACCGGCGAATCGTCGAACCCCGCCACCGCCACGTCCTCCGGAACGCGCCGCCCGGCCCGCCGCAACGCGTCCAACGCCCCGACCGCCATCAGGTCCGAAGCCACGAACACCGCGTCCAGCTCAGGCCGCCGCTCCAGCAACTCCCCCATGGCCGCCTCCCCCGACTCCCGCGAGTAGTCCCCATGCGCGACCAGCGTGTCGTCGCCCCCGGTCGTCTCCCGCCACCCGGCCAGCCGCTTCACACCACCCGGCGTGTCCAGCGGCCCGGTGATCGTCGCGACCGTACGCCGCCCGACAGCCAGCAGGTGCGCCACCATCTGACGCGCGCCGTCGAGCTCGTCGACCCCGACATAGGGCAGCGTCCGCTCATGCCCGATCGGCTGCCCGCACGCGACGATCGGCAGCCCCAGATTCAGCACCTGCCCGACGAACGGATCCCCGGTGTGCGTCGAGACCAACAGCGCGCCGTCGACGTGCCCCCCGCCCAAGAACCGCAGCACCCGCTTCTGCTCGTCCGGTGTCCCGGCGATCGCCAGCAGCAGCGCGATGTCGTGGTCGGCGAGCGCCTGTGTGCAGGCGCGCAGCAGCACGTTGAAGTTCGGGTCGGTGAAGAACCGTTCCTGCGGCTCCGACAAGACGAACGCCACGGTCCCCGACCGCTGAGTCACCATCGCCCGTGCGTGCAGGTTGACGACGTACCCCGTCTTGCGGATTGCGGCGTCCACCGCGGCCAGCGCGTCCGCGGAGACGTTCAGACCCCCATTGAGCACCCGGGACACCGTCCCGCGGCTGACTCCGGCCTCGGCCGCGACGTCCTCGATGGTCGGCCGCCGCCTACCGCCTGCGCTCATACTCTTCGCCCCGTTCACTTGACTGCTCCGGCCACTATGCCCGAGCGCCAATACCGCTGCAGGGTAAGGAATAGCACGATCAACGGCAGGATCGACAACAACGCGCCTGTGATGACCAGGTTGTACAGCGCCGGCTGTTGGGCGCCCTGGTTCAGGAGGCTGAAGAGCCCGACGGTGAGCGGGAACTTGCGGTCGTCGCCGAGCATGATGAATGGCAGCATGAAGTTGTTCCAGATGCTGATGAACTGGAACAGGAAGATGGTCACCAGTCCGGGCACCATCATCGGCGCCGCTATACGCAGCATGAGCCGCCACTCCCCCGCGCCCTCTATACGTCCGGCCTCCAGTACCTCGTCAGGTACTGAGGACGCCGCAAAGATGCGTCCCAAGTAGGAGCCGTATGGCAGGGCTGCCGCGACAGAAGGCAGCAGGACAGAGAGATAGCCACCGGCCATGCCGACCTTTGCGAGCATCAGATACGTGGGGACGGCCAGAGCCACCGCAGGGACCATGACGCCGCCGAGCAGCACGTTGAACAGGACCTTCTTGCCCCGGAACTCATACTTGGCGAGCGCGAAGCCGGTCAGCCCGGACAGCACCGTGCCCAGGAACGCTCCCCCGCCGGCGTAGATGAGCGTGTTGTACATCCATCTCCAGAACAGGCCCGAGCGATACGAGTTCAGCTGGCTGATGTTGTGCAGCAGCGAAGTACCAGGGACCGCTGTAGAGGAGTTGAACAGTGAGGAGCCGCTCTTGGTAGCGGCTATAAGGACCCACAGAACCGGCAACAGCGTATAGACGGAGCCGATAGCGAGGATCGCAGTAGCGGCTACGGACATCTTGGGACGTCGCACAGTGTCCTCCCGCTCAGTTCTCGCCGAAGGCGCGCTTGTTGACGAAGCGCAGCAGGCTGAACGACAGTCCCAGGATCAGCACCGCGACGATCACCGCCTCGGCGGCCGCGCTGTACAGGTCGTTGCGCGCGAACGCGTCGTTGGAGATCTTCATCAGCGGCGTCCAGGTGGTCGAGATGGTCTTGGCCAACGGTTGCAGCACGGTCGGTTCGGAGAACACCTGGAGCGTGGCGATGACCGAGAACAGCCCGGTCAGCACCAGCGCCGGCAGCACCATCGGCACCTTGATCCGCAGCGCGATCTGCGTCTCGGAGCAGCCGTCGAGGCGCGCGGCCTCGTACACCTCCTGCGGCAGCGACCTCAGGGACGTGTAGATGACGATCATGTTGTAGCCGGTGCCGCCCCAGATCCCGACGTTGGCGACGGAGAACAGCACCGTGGAGTTCGAGAACAGGTCCGGCATCTTCAGGCCGAGCAGGTGGAACAGCGGCTGGAACGGCGAGACGGTCGGCAGGTACAGGAAGCCCCACAGCAGCGAGGAGATGACGACCGGCACCCCGTACGGCAGGAAGATCGCGATCCGCGCGAACCGGGTCAGCCGGGCCCGCGTGGAGTCCAGCAGCAGCGCGAACAGCAGCGCCAGCCCGAGCATCACCGGCAGCAGGAACGCGCCATAGGCGAGCGTGCGCAGAACGCTGTGCCAGAACTCGGAGTCCCCGAGGGCGGAGGCATAGTTCCGCCACCCGACCCACACCTCGCGGCGCGCGTGCGGCCCGAGCCCGAGACCCTTCACGTGGATCCCGCGGAAGCTCATATAGGCCGCGTAGCCGATCGGCGCCGCGAAGAAGAGGACGAACAACGCCGTGGCCGGTGCGACCGCCGCGTAGGGGACGAGTTTTTGTCTGGACACCTGGTCTCCATGCAGTGACGGATGGGCCGACGAGCCGCGGCCGGGGTGTGGCGGATGAGCGGCCGAGAGGGTCTTCAGCGACCGCGGGTAGCCGTGAGTGGCCGTGAAGGGCCGCAGCTCGTCGGAGTCGGGGCTCAGCTTCCGGAGACCGTGAAGCCGTTCTTCTTCATGTCGGCCAGAACCGTCTGCTGGATCGTGTCGAACGCGTCGGGCAGCGCGGTCTTGTTCGTCAGGGTCTTGCCGATGACGTCGTCGTACGCCGAATAGGCGGTCGACACGTCCGGGCCCCAGGTCGCAGTGGCGGCGGAGGCGGCCGCGGCCTTCGCGACCGAGGCGAAGTCGGTGGCCGAGGGCAGGAAGGTCGGGGCGGCGATGCCCGCCTGCGCGTCGGTGTCGGCCGGGTAGATGCCACCCTGGCTGACCAGCAGGTTGAGCGCGGCCGGGTCGGTGTTCATCCAGACCACGAACTGCGCGGCGGCGTCCTTGTGCTTGGAGTCGGTGGTCACGGCCATCGAGGAGCCGCCCCAGTCGCCGGTGACGTTCGAGCCGGCGTCCCACTGCGGCAGCGGCGCGACACCCCAGTCGTCCTTGGTGTCGGCGGCGACGCCTTCCAGCGTGCCCGGTCCCCACACGCCGGCGGTCCAGGACAGGATCGTGCCGTCGTCCATGGCCTTGTTCCAGGCCGGGGTCCAGGCGTTCTCCGGGTCGATCTGGCCGGCCTTGAGCAGGCCGTCCCAGAAAGCGGCGACCTTCTTGGTGGGAGCGTCGTTGATCCCGACGCCCCAGGTGGTGCCGGAGGCGGACCACCACTTGGCGCCGGCCTGCTGCGCCAGGCCGCCGAACTCGCCGGGGTCGACGCTGGGGAAGTTCGCGAGGTAGGAGTTCGGCGCCTTCTGCTTCACCTCGGCGGCGAGCTTGGCGTAGTCGTCCCAGGTCTTCGGGACGCTCAGGCCGTACTTCGCGAACAGGCTCTTGCGGTAGAACAGCAGCATCGGCGCGGTGTCCTGCGGCACGCCGTAGACCGCGCCGCTGCCGAGGGTGACCTGGTTCCAGATCGCCGGGGCGAACTTGCCCTGAACGGCGTTGGCCTGGCCGGAGATGTCGGCGAGCACGTTGTTGGAGACCATCGTCGGGATCTCCTGGTACTCGGCCTGGATCACGTCCGGCATGGCGTTGGCCTTGGCCGCGGTGAGCACCTTCTGCGCCTCGGAGTCGCCGCCGGCCTGCTTGCTGAAGGTGACGTGGACGTCCGGGTGCGAGGCGTTCCAGGCGTCGACGACCTTGTCCATGTTCGGGACCCAGGACCAGAAGGTCAGGTCCGCCTTGCCGCCGGCGGCCTGCGAGCCGCCGCCGGCCGGCTTGGAGGACGCGGACGAGCAGCCGGTGACCAGGGCCGCGGCAGTGAGCCCGGCTACGGCGGCCGACACGGCACGTATCAGTTTCATACGGAGCTCCACTACGGAGGGGGACGGAGAGGGATGTTTCCGCGCTGTGAACGCTCCCAATAATGGAGCTGCTTGTTCGGAAGTCAAGAGGTTCCACCCTCAGATCTCTCTGTGATAAGACTTCGTTACCGAGCTGTGAGCGCTCCCAAACTGCTCCCAAATCTGCCGTGCGAACTGAAAGCGAACCGCCATGACCCACCGCTGGCCGCGCCTGGACGGTCCCGCCTACGGCGGCGACTACAACCCCGAACAGTGGCCCGAGCAGATCTGGGCCGAGGACGTCGCCCTGATGCGGGAAGCCGGAGTGAACCTCGTCAGCCTCGGCGTCTTCTCCTGGTCCCGGCTGGAGCCGACCGAGGGCGTCTTCGACTTCGGCTGGCTGGACCGGATCATGGCACTGCTCCATGAGAACGGGATCCGGGTCGACCTGGCCACGCCGACCGCCGCGCCACCGCCGTGGTTCAGCAGCGCGCACCCGGACTCGCTGCCGGTGACCCGGGACGGACAGCGGCTCGGCACCGGCTCGCGGCAGTCGGTCTGCCCGTCCTCACCGGACTACGCCGAGGCCTCGGTGCGCATCGCCTCGGCGTTGGCCCAGAGGTACGGACAGCACGAGAACCTGGTGCTCTGGCACGTTTTCAACGAGTACATGGCCCCGACCGGCGAGTGCTACTGCGACAACTCGGTCCGGGATTTCCGACGCTGGCTGCGCGCCAAATACGAGACGCTCGACGCCCTCAACCAGGCCTGGGGCACGTCCTTCTGGAGCCAGGACTACGGCGACTGGGACGAGATCGACGCCCCGCGCACCGCGCCGTCGGCCGTGAACCCGGCGCAGCGCCTGGACTTCGCACGCTTCAGCAACGACGCCTGGCTGGCGTGCTTCCGCCGGGAGCGCGACGCGATCCGGCGGCACTCCCCCGACGTGCCGATCACCACCAACTTCCAGGACGTGCGCTGCCAGGGCCTGGACCAGTGGGCCTGGGCCCCGGAGCTGGACGTCGTCTCCAACGACCACTACCTGGTCGCCGAGCAGCGCGACAACCACATCGGGCTGGCGCTGGCCGCGGACCTGACGCGCGGCGTCGCCGGCGGCGCTCCGTGGCTGCTGATGGAGCACTCCACCTCGGCGGTGAACTGGCAGCGCCGAAACATCGCCAAGCGTCCCGGCGAGATGGCCCGCAACAGCCTGGCGCACTTCGCACGCGGCGCCGACGGGATCCTGTTCTTCCAGTGGCGCGCCTCGCGCTTCGGCCAGGAGAAGTTCCACTCCGCGATGCTGCCGCACGGCGGCACCGACACCCGCGTCTGGCGCGAGGTGGTGGAACTCGGCGCCGCGCTCCAGGCGCTGGCGCCGGTGGTGGGCTCACGCGTGGTGCCGGACGTGGCGATCGTGTGGGACTGGGAGGCGTGGTGGGCGCTGGAGCTGGACTGGCGACCGTCGCAGGACGTGCGGTACGTCGAGCAGGTGACGCACTGGTACGAGCAGCTGTGGCGGTCGCATCTGACGGCTGATTTCGTGCGTGCCGACGCCGACCTGTCGCAGTATCCGCTGGTCGTGGTGCCGTCGCTGTACCTGACGACCGAGGAGGCGGCGAAGAACCTGCGCGGGTATGTGGAGTCGGGCGGGACGCTGGTCGTCTCGTTCTTCTCAGGGATCGTGGACGAGAACGACGCGGTGCTGCTCGGTGGGTATCCGGGGGCGTTGCGGGAGCTGCTGGGGATCGTGGTCGACGAATTCCTGCCGCTGCGCGAGGGCGAGACGGTCCGGCTCAGCGACGGATCGCGGGCCGATCTGTGGGCCGACGACCTGCGGCTGCGCGGGGCGGAGGCGGTGGTCGAGTACGCCGACGGGCCGGCCGCCGGGAAGCCGGCGGTGACGCGGCACTCGGTGGGAGCCGGGGAGGCTTGGTACGTGTCGACGCGGCTGGCGGCGGAGGATCTGCGGGCCCTGCTGGCGCGGATGCCGGCGGTGCGCTCGGAGTTCGCGGGGCTGGCGGAGACAGTGGAGGTGGTGACGCGGCGGGGCGAGGACGGCGATAGGGATTGCGATTACGTGACGGTGATCAACCACGGCGAGGATGAGGCGCAGGTGGCGGTGGCCGGGCACGAGCTGCTGACCGGCTCAGACGTCAGCAGCTTAGCGGTCCCAGCTGGGCAAGTGCGGGTGGTGCGGCGGCGCCTCGGAGGCTAGGCGCCGCCGCCCGCGCTCAGACCCCCGGCGCGTCGCCGAAGTCGGGAATCGCCAACCGCGCCCCGCCCTGCAACGCGGACTCGTGCGCCACGATCCCCGGCAGCGTGTACCGCGCCGCCTCCCAGGCGTTCACCGGCGGCGGCGCGCCCGTCGTCACCGCGACCACGAAGTCGTCGGCGAGGAAGTGGTGGCTGCCCTCGTGGCCGTTGACGACGTTCGCGAACTCCCGCGGCAGCCGGCTCCGGTCGTGGACCGGCGCCGAGCCGGAGGTGAAGGCGTCGCGCAGCGCGGGGGCGATGTGCTGCAGCGACGGGTCGTCCGGCGGCAGCGTGGGGCGGGGCTGGAGGTGGTCGCTGACGTCGGTGACGCCGTCGCGGTCCTGCCACAGGCTCACGGTCGCGAGCTGCTCCAGGCTCCCCTGCGTGCCGAAGAAGCGGAAGCGCGACTCGCGCAGGTACGAGGGGTAGCCGACGCGGCGGAACTCGTTGGTGCGGAAGCTGCCGCCGCCGGCCGCCTCGAACAGGGCGGTGGCGTTCGAGAAGTCGTTGTCGAACATGCTCACCTCCTTGTCGAACACGCCGTCGCCCCGGTCGTCGACGACGCCGATCGCCGAAACGCTCACCGCGTGCGTCTGCCACGCGCCCAGGACGCCGCCGATCGCGTGCGTCGGGTACAGCAGCGGCGGGTAGCTGGCGGTGGCCTTCCAGTTCTCGCCGCCGCTGTACTTGTAGGCGTCGTAGAAGCCGAGGTCCATGTCGTGCACGTAGTCGCCCTCGGCGTAGAAGAGCCGGCCGAAGGCGTCCTTGGCGACCAGGTCCCGGGCGTAGACGGTGGCCGGGTTGTAGTAGCTGGTCTCCCCCATCATGTAGGTCAGGCCGGTCGCGCGGACCTCGTCGATGATCGCGGCTATCTCCTCGCGCGAGATCGCCATCGGCACCGCCGAGTAAACATGCTTGCCCGCGCGCAGCGCCTGCACGACCAGCGGGCCGTGGGTCCAGCGCTGGGTGAAGATGCCGACCGCGTCGACGTCGGAGGCGAGCATCGCCTCGAAGGACGGGACGGTGCCGGCGAGCTCGTATTCGGTCGCGAGGCGCTCGGCGCGCTCGGGCAGTAGATCGGTGACGAGGATGTCGCCGACTCCGGGATGCAGCTGCCACAGCTTGGCGAACTGCCCGGAGAACTGGCCGGCGCCGACGATGCCGAGGGAAAACGTCACGGGGAACTCCTCGATGAAAGCTCTGCAATCGTTCTGCAATCGTTCCCGCAAATGTAGCGAGAAGCTGCGGCGGGCACCAGATCCCTCCTGGTTGCTCCTTCTGGGAACGATTGACTACGCTGGGCGCCATGGCGGTGACGATCAACGACGTGGCCCGGGCGGTCGGCGTCTCGACGTCCACGGTGTCCCGGGCCTTCACGGTGCCGGATCAGGTCCGCGCCGAGACCCGCGAGCGTGTCCTGTCGGTCTCCGCCGAGCTCGGCTACGTGCCCAATCCCTCGGCGCGCTCGCTGCGGGCCGGCGCCACGGCGACGCTCGGGATGATCATTCCGGATATCGCGAACCCGTTCTTCCCACCGATCTTCAAGGCCCTGCAACAGCGCGCTCGGCAGCTTGGTTACACCACGCTGGTCGCGGACTGCGACGACCGCGAGAGCGCAGAGCTGGACGCCATCGCGGCCATCGCGAACCGGGTGGACGGGCTGCTGCTGTGGGCCTCGGCGCTGTCGGACGAGCGGCTGCGGAGCATTGCAGCGCAGACGCCGTTGGTGCTGGTGAACCGGGATGTCGAGGGCATCAGTAGTCTGCGGATCAATCTGACCGATGGTGTTCGTCAGGCTGGCGAGCTGCTTTTCGCCCTGGGCCATCGGCACTGCGCTCTGATCGACGCCAGTCGTCCTGAGCGTCAGCGGGACAAGCTCTTCGCGGAGGTCTTTCGCGGGCTGGGCCTGACGGTCACCGAGCTGGGGCCGTACGAGCCGCGGTTCGAGACCGGGGTGCACGCGGCGACGCTGGTCGCCTCCAGCGGTGCCACTGCTGTGCTGGCGCACAACGACTTGGTCGCGCTTGGTGCGTTGCAGCAGTTCACAGCTTTGGGGGTGCGGGTGCCGGCGGATGTGAGCCTGGTCGGGATCGATGACACGCTGCTCGCGTCGGTGTGCACGCCGGCGCTGACCAGCGTGCGGCTTGATCCCGACGAGTTGGCTGCGGCAGCGTCGGAGCTGCTTGT
>NZ_JAACYW010000325.1 GCF_015356825.1 Catenulispora rubra
GTCCACCGCCCGCCCCGCAGGAGCCGGATCCCCGGGATCCACCGGCGGAGCCGGAGCGGCCTCCACCGGACTTACTGGGCTGGGAACGGCGAGCGGGGGTGTTCATGGCAACCATTGTCCCCTATCTGGGACCCCCGCTCGTCCGCCCTCTGTTCAGCCGGGCTACATGCCCGAAGTGTGCCGGCCGGGCGGCCGTCTAGCTCTTGACGATGGAACCGGTGAAGTCGGTGTCGTTTTCGTACACGCAGGTGATGTCGTGGTAACCCTGCGCCCAGGTGCTGTTGTCGGCGAAGAGCATGCTCGGCTGCGCGTTCTGCGGGAGCTTGGACTGGTCGACCTTGTCCTTGGCCGCGCTCTCGCACAGCGGCTGGGCGGTGGTCGTCAGCTGGTCGTCGGTGGGGGCCACGGAGGTGGCGCCGGGGAAGGCGAAGCTGTAGAACGCCTGCGCGTTGTGGGGCTGGGTGCAGGGGATCGCCTTCACCGAGGCGAAGCCGGCCGCGGCGTCCGTAGGCTTCTCGTAGCAGTCGCCGGCGTGGAGGCTGACGGCGTCCAGGGTGCCGGCCTTGCTGATGGTGCCGGAGGCGTCGCGGTGGGACTTGTGGCTGTTCGCGACCAGGTAGCTGATGCCGCCGCCGATCAGGACGACGACGAAGATGCCGAGGCGGACGTAGAGGAGGATCGGACGGCGCTTGCGCTTGGGGGCGGGGCCGTAGTTGGCGCCGCCGCCGTTGCCGTTGCCGTACGGGTTCTGCGGGGCCTGGGCGTAAGGGTTCTGCTGCTGGCCGTACGGGTTCTGCTGGCCATAAGGGTTCTGCGCCTGCGCCCCATAGGGCATCTGGTCCTGAACCGGCGCGTGGTTTCCGCCGGGGCCAGATATGCCCTGGTAGGGCGGCTGGTTGGTTTGAGGTTCGGTCATGGCGGGAAGATTAGTGGGCCGCGCCGACAACGTATTGCTCACTTGACACAGAGATGATCGATGCCCGATTCGTCCGGGTATCGGTGTCGGTCGAAATGCCGTCAGCCGGGCGGATCAGGTCGCTGTCACGCCAGCGACTCGTTCTCCTCCATCGACTCCACCGAGGGCAGCAGCGGCGCCAACTCCGGCAGCTCGTCGAGGGTGCGCATGCCCATCTTCTCCAGGAACAGGAGCGTGGTGCGGTAGAGGATGGCGCCGGAGTCCGCGTCGGTACCGGCTTCCTCGATCAGGCCGCGGGTGAGCAGGGTGCGCATGACGCCGTCGCAGTTCACGCCGCGCACAGCGGAGATGCGCGAGCGGCTGACCGGCTGGCGGTACGCGACGACGGCAAGGGTTTCCAGCGCCGGCTGACTGAGCTTGGCCTGCTGACCGTCGAGAACGAACTTCTCGACGAGAGGCGCACACGCCGCGCGTGTGTAGAGGCGCCAGCCGCCGGCGACCTGCCGGAGGTCGAAACCCCGCTGCTGCTCGGTGTACTCGGCGGAGAGCTCATGGAGGGTCTGGACGACCTCGTCGCGCGGCCGCTCGGTGATCTGCGCCAGAACCACGTCGGCCACCGGCTCCTCGACCACCAGGAGGATCGCCTCCAGGCACTGCCGCAGCGGCGGGAGCGGCGCCATGTCGGTGGAGAGCTGCCAGGTGGCCTCGTCGAGGTCGGCGAGGGAGGGCTCGGCCTCGGTGCGCGGGGACGGCAGCGGGGTGGATTCGCTGCGGGGGGCTGGGAAGCCGGCGGCGGAGGCAGAAGGCACGGCGGGCTCATCACGAACCACAGAAGTCTCAGCAGCAGGCCGATCGGCGGCAAGCGCGGCGGTTGCCTCAGCGGCCAGGTCGGAGGCGGCCGAAGACTTGGCGGCAGCAGCAGCGGCGGGCTCGGCGGTTTGCTCGCGAGGCACAGGAGTCGCGCCCTCAGCCTCGGCACCCTCGTCGGCGGCAACGTACTCCGGGCTCTCGTACTCCCAGTCGTCGCTCATTCCTGCTCTCCCGCTTCCCACTCTTCGTCCACTGCTTCCAGTGCTTCCAGCTCCGGCTCGGCCGGTTCCTCGTCGGCCGGGGCGCTGCGGTCGAACTCGTCGACCGCGACCTTCAGGTCGCCTTCTTCGGTGCCGGTCCAGGAGATGGTCAGTTCGGCGAAGGCGTCGGGTTGGTCGAACATCACTGCGGCTTCGCGGAAGAGTTCCAGGAGGCCGAGGAAGCGGGCGACGATGGTCAGGGTGTCGGGGGCGTCTTCGCAGAGCTTCTGGAAGGAGGCTTTGCGGAGCTCGCGCATCTTCGCGATGAGGACTGCCACCTGTTCGCGGACGCTGACCTTGCTGCCGTGCAGGTGTGTGACCGAGACCTCGGGTGGGGTCTTCGGGGTCATGGCCTTTACCGCGAGGGCTGCGAACTGTTCGGGGGTCAGGTTGATGATCACTTCGGGGAGCAGGTCCGCGAAGGACGGTTCCAGCTTCACCGAGCGGGGGAACATGCGGCCGGCGGCGGCGTGGCGGCGGCCGAGGTCGGTGGCGACCTGCTTGTAGGCCCGGTACTGGAGCAGGCGGGCGAACAGCAGGTCGCGGGCTTCCAGCAGGGCCAGGTCGCCCTCGTCCTCGACCTCGGCGGCCGGGAGGAGGCGCGCCGCCTTCAGGTCCAGCAGGGTCGCGGCGATGACCAGGAACTCCGAGGCCTGGTCCAGGTCCCAGGAGTCGCCCATGGCGCGGATGTAGGCGATGAACTCGTCGGTGACCTTGGACAACGCCAGGGTGGTGACGTCCAGCTTGTGCTTGGCGATCAGGCCCAGGAGCAGGTCGAAGGGACCCTCGAACTCCGGGAGGCTGACCTGGAAGCCCTCGACGCGGGCCGCGGTGTCCTCGGTGCCCGCCGGAGCTTTCTTGGCGGGAGCGGCCTGGACCGGAGCGGCCTGGACCGGAGCTGCCTCGGCCGCGGCGGCGTCGGACGTGCCGGGAGCGCCGGACGCGTCCGCCACGTCCCCCGCACTCGCCGCAGCCGCGTCGGCGTCCGCAGCCGCAGCCGCAGCCGCCGCGGCTTGGTCCACTTCCAGAGTCACGCTTGCACTCTAGCGGTCACCCGCCGGCGGACAGCCGCTTGACCAGGATGCTGTCCCGCCCGCGCGCGTCGAGGTCGGCCAGCAGCGCGGCCACGGCCTCGCGCACGATGCGCCCGCGGTCCACCGCCAGGCCGTACTCGCCGCGCAGCATGATGCGCGCGTGCTCCAAGCCGATGAGCTCGTCCGGGGACACGTAGACGGTGATCTTCTCGTCGTGGCGCTCGCGGCCGCTCGGTCGGCGCGGGGCCGTGACCTTGCGGGACTGGGCTGACGGAGCCGGCGGGGCGACATCCGGTGCCGATGCCGGTGCCGGAGCCGCCGGCTCAGCCGCCGAGGCCTGCACCGCGGCCGCCGCTTCCTCGGCGGAGACCGCCGGCGCCGGTACCGTCTTGCCCGGCCCCTTCGGCCCGGCCGCGTCGGACGCGCTCGGCGGCGCGACCGGAGTGTGACCCCGGTCGGCCCGATCGCCCCGGTCGCCCCGGTCGCGGGCCGGCGGACGCTCGGCGCTCTCGTCCTCGCGGGCCTCCCGGCCCTCGCGCACCAGCGTGCCGTTGCCGGCCGTGGTGCGGAACAGCTCGTCAGCCGCGGGCATCCTCACCCGGCGTGGCACCGGACCAGAACCTCCCTCGCCAGCTGGCGGTAGGCGGCGGCGCCGACCGATGCCGAGGCGTACGAGGTGATGGGCTCGCCGGCGACGGTGGTCTCCGGGAAGCGGACGGTGCGGCCGATCACGGTGTGGAACACCTGCGGGCCGAAGGCCTGGACCACGCGGGCCAGCACCTCGCGGCCGTGCACGGTGCGCGCGTCGTACATGGTGGCCAGGATGCCGTCGAGCTCCAGCTCCGGGTTCAGCCGCTCGCGGACCTTCTCGATGGTCTCGGTCAGCAGCGCCACGCCGCGCAGCGCGAAGAACTCGCACTCCAGCGGGACGATCACGCTGTGCGCGGCCGTCAGCGCGTTGACGGTGAGCAGACCCAGGGAGGGCTGGCAGTCGATGATGACGAAGTCGTAGTCCTGCAGCACCGGCTTGAGCGTGCGCGCCAGCGCCGACTCCCGGGCGACCTCGGTGACCAGCTGCACCTCGGCGGCCGACAGGTCGATGTTCGACGGCAGCAGGTCCATGCCCGGCGTCACCGTCTTGAGCAGCACGTCCTCGACGTTCACCCCGCGGTGCATCAGCAGGTTGTAGACCGTGCGGTCCAGCTCCATCGGGTTCACGCCCAGGCCCACCGACAGCGCGCCCTGCGGGTCGAAGTCGACCAGCAGCACCTTCTGCCCGTACTCGGCCAGCGCGGCGCCCAGGTTGATGGTCGACGTGGTCTTCCCGACGCCGCCCTTCTGGTTGCACATCGCGATGATGCGCGCCGGGCCGTGCTCGACCGGGGGCCGGGGCACCGGGAACCGCGGCATCGGGCGGCCGGTCGGCCCCACCCGCTCGCGGCGCTGCGTCGCCGGGTCCGGCGCGAGCGTGGCGGCGTAATCGGGGTCCGGCTCTATCTCCGCGTCCGGGTCGAACCCGTCCTGGTAGCGGAGTTCGTCCTCGATGATGCCGTAGGGGTCGTCGAACTCCACTCCGGCGCGAGCGGCGTCGGAGGTCTTGTCAGTCGTGTTCATCATGTCCTCGGAACGCTGTGGATTACGAGGAGCAGGCGTGATCCCCGTCTGAGACGCCATCGCGCCGGCGGAGCCGCCCTGGGCGGCGGAGGTCGGTGCGACCACCTGGCCGGCGGCAAATGTCGACTCATTCACAAGTCGTTCTACCTCCTTACCGACTTGCCCACTCTCATCGCTGGAGTGACTCTATGGGCACGGTGTCATTACAGCAAGGCAATGAGACACACAGGGGTCGTTTCAACCCGGTTCCTGGCGGAAAACCAGAGATAAATCACCCGAACCGGTATGCGCTGCCGCTATCTGTCATCTCATATCAGGATGGTTGGTCACGGGTGTGTCACAGTGCACATCCGAGCACTCGCGAACACCCCGCAGACCGCGCTTCCCGAGCGGCCAGCGTACCGCGATCAGCCGTTCAGGGCCCTGGGATGGCTGGTGGCGTACACCTCACGGAGCCGGTCGACGGTCACCCGGGTGTAGATCTGAGTGGTCGTGGCCGAACTGTGACCCAACAACTCCTGCACGGTGCGGATGTCCGCTCCCCCGTCGAGCAGGTGGGTCGCGAACGAGTGCCGCAGCGTGTGCGGGGAGACCTTGCCGGCCAGGCCCACGCGCTCGGCCACGGCGCCGAGGACCGTCCACGCACCCTGACGCGTCAGCCGGCCGCCGCGCGCGTTGAGGAACAGCGCGCCGGCGTTGCCTGATCTGGCCTTACGCGCGAGTTCCGGTCGCAGGCGCACGAGATAGTCGTCGATGGCGCGGCAGGCATAGGAGCCCACGGGGACGAGGCGCTGCTTGCCGCCCTTGCCGTCCAGGATGACCGTGCGGTCTTCGCGGTCGATGTCGTCCACGTCCAGGGCCACGGCCTCGCTGACGCGCGCACCGGTGCTGTACAGGAACTCCAGCAGGGCTCTGTCGCGCAGCGCCAGAGGCTCGTCGATCTCGGTCGCCGCGAGCAGCCGCTCGATGTCGTCCAGCGGCAGTGCCTTGGGCAGCCTCAGCGGCACCTGCGGCGGCGCGACCTCGTCGGTGACGTCGACACCGACCCAGCCTTCAGACAACGCAAACCGGTGCAGACCGCGCACAGCCGACATCGTGCGGGCCGCGGACGACGCGGCGCCGCCCTGGAGGCTCGCGAGGAACGCGCCGATGTCCGAACGATCGACGTCGCTGAGATTCGCCCGGCCGCACGTGTCCAAGAAAACCCTGTACCGTGCGAGGTCCCTCCGATAAGCGGCCAGAGTGTTGGTGCTCAGGCCGCGCTCGACCGACAGGTGCTCCAGATGGGTCTTGACGCGGTATTCAAGCTCGTCGGACACGGGGTCACCGTACCCCGCGGCGATCCATCAGGTATCTGATGGGTTGACAGGTGGGGTGTCGTTCAGCTGATGTTTGTCAGTGGCTTTGGGGGTGGGACCTTACTTGTGGGGGTCCCATGGCGTAAAACAGTCGTTCCGGCACTGTGTCGGAAGTGCGTTCGTCACGCACTGATTTCTTGTGGGGGTTTCGGGCAAAATGGACTTCAAGCAACTCCAGGCCAGACTCGGCCGTACAGGTCAGGTCTTCGTGGGCGGGGCACTCCTGGTCTTCATCTTGAGTTTCCTTCCTTGGTATTCGGTGTCGTCCAGCTTCGAGGGGCATTCCTACTCGGGGCACCTCGCCGCCTGGCACGCGCAGTTCGGGGCCTGGTTCCCGGTCGTGCTCATCCTGGCGCTCGGCGTGGTCACGGTGCTGTGGGCCATGGACACGCTCAAGTGGTCCCAGCTGTTCGTCTGGGCCGTCGGTACCGCCACCGCGATCGTCGCGACGGTCGTCATCCTCCTGCGGTGGATGACCTATCCGTCGGCGAGCGGCGCTGACGCGTTCGGCGGGTCCGCCAGCGCGGGCGCCGGCTGGGCGCTCTACGCCAGCGTCGTCATCACCGCGGCCATGGCGGTCTTCGGCTACCTCGGCTTCGTCGGCGCCGGCGGCGACATCAAGAACCTGCCCGCGGTGTTCCAGGGCGGGCCTGGCGGCGGTCCGGGCGGACCGGCCGGGCCTTCGGGTCCGACCTTCGACCCGAACCAGGCGCCGTACCAGGCCCAGCAGCCCTACCAGGCCCAGCAGCCGTACCAGGCGCAGCCGCCTTACCAGGGCCAGCAGGGCCAGCAGCCGCCGTACCAGGGGCAGCAGCAGCCGCCGCAGCAGGGGCAGCAGCCCTACCAGGGCCAGCAGCCGCCGTACAACCAGCAGTGACCGTAGGCTTTTCGGGCAAGCTTGAAAGGGCCCTGGCGCTTGCCAGGGCCCTTTTCGGCGCCGTTTTCAGTCAGCTCAGCGCGTCGGCCGTCAGGCCAGCACCTCGTCCAGCTTCAGCGACGGCAGGCCGTGCGCCTCGCCGACCTGCGGGTAGGTCAGCTGGCCGGCGTGCGTGTTCAGGCCCAGGGCCAGGGCGTGGTCGCGCTGGCAGGCTTCCTTCCAGCCCAGGTTCGCGATCTCGACCGCGTACGGCAGGGTGACGTTGGTCAGCGCGTAGGTGGAGGTGTAGGGCACCGCGCCGGGCATGTTGGCCACGCAGTAGAAGACCGAGTCGTGGACCTGGAAGGTCGGCTCGGCGTGCGTGGTCGGGTGCGAGTCCTCGAAGCAGCCGCCCTGGTCGATGGCGATGTCCACGAGCACCGAGCCCGGCTTCATGCGCGAGACCAGGTCGTTGCCGACCAGCTTGGGCGCCTTGGCGCCGGGCACCAGGACCGCGCCGATGACCAGGTCGGCCTCCAGGCACGCCTGCTCGATCTCGAAGGCGTTGGAGGCCAGGGTCTGGATCGTGCCGAACTGGTCGGCGTCCACCTGGCGCAGCCGGGCGATGCTCTTGTCGAGCAGCTTGACCTGGGCGCCCATGCCCTTGGCGATGACCGCGGCGTTGATGCCGGAGACGCCGCCGCCGATGACCACCACATTCGCCGCCTGCACGCCGGGCACGCCGCCCATCAGCACGCCGCGGCCGCCGTTGGCCTTCTGCAGGGTCGCCGCACCGACCTGGGCCGCCATCCGGCCGGCCACCTCGGACATCGGGGCCAGCAGCGGCAGCGAGCCGTCGGGCAGCTGCACGGTCTCGTAGGCGATGGCGGTGATGCCGGAGTCCAGCAGCGCGTCGGTGCACTCGCGGGAGGCGGCCAGGTGCAGGTAGGTGAACAGGATCTGGTCCCGGCGCATGCGGTGGTACTCCGCCGCGATCGGCTCCTTGACCTTCAGGATCAGGTCGCCGGTGGCCCAGACCTCGTCGGCGGTGGCCAGGATGGTCGCGCCGGCGGCGACGTACTGCTCGTCGGACAGGGACGAGCCGGCGCCGGCGTCCTTCTCGACGAAGACCTCGTGGCCGTTGCGGACCAGCTCGTGGACCCCGGAGGGGGTGATCGCGACGCGGTACTCGTTGTTCTTGAGTTCGCGGGGAACGCCGACCTTCATGGCGACCAGATCCTTCGTTCGGTTCGATACGGCGCCGACCTCGCTGTCGGCTCCGACTGTGCTCGATACGGAAATGCCAGATTCACCCGATATGGTGGTGATGGTGATCGAGTGACCGACTCGCGTCTCATGGCGATGTGGCGAGTGTATCTCCGAGCGACCGGTTGGATCGGTGACACCGTGTCAGGCTGAGAGCCGGAAATCGTACGGGGTGACGGGCCGCCTGCCTTCCGATCGAAGGTCGCCGAGGTCATCGGCCTGGGGAAGGCAGGCGGGTCCGGTGGTCAGCCCTTGACGCAGACCACCTGCTTGAGCTCCGCGACGATCTCCACCAGATCGGTCTGCCGCGCCATGACCGACCGGATGTCCTTGTAGGCGCCGGGGATCTCGTCGACGACCCCGGGGTCCTTCCGGCACTCGACGCCCTTGGTCTGCTGCTTCAGGTCGTCGACGGTGAACCGCTTGCGCGCCTGGTTCCGGCTCATGCGCCGGCCGGCGCCGTGCGAGGCGGAGTTGTACGCGGCGTCGTTGCCCAGCCCGCGCACGATGTAGGAGCCGGTGCCCATGGAGCCCGGGATGATGCCCAGGTCCCCGCCGCCGGCCCGGATCGCACCCTTGCGGGTGACGAGGACGTCGACACCGTCGTAGGTCTCCTCCGCCACGTAGTTGTGGTGGCAGGAGATGGCCTTGTCGAAGCCGACCTTGGGGAACTCCTTACGTATAACCTCGGCGAAGAGCCAGAGCATCACGGCCCGGTTGCGCCTGGCGTACTCCTGCGCCCAGAACAGATCGCGCCGGTAGGCCGCCATCTGCGGGGTGTCCGCGAGGAAGACCGCGAGGTCCGGGTCCGGGAGGTCCTGGTTCTGCGGGAGCGTCCGCGCGACCTCGATGTGGTGCGCGGCGAGCTGGTTGCCGATGCCCCGGGAGCCGGAGTGGAGCATGAGCCAGACGGCGCCCTGCGCGTCGAGGTTCACTTCGAGGAAGTGGTTGCCCCCGCCGAGCGTCCCCATCTGCTCGGATACCCGGCCCCGCTTGCCCCGGGTGACGGAGGGCTCGAGCTCGTCGAAGCCCTCCCAGAAGTCGTGCCATCCCCGCAGCGGCTTCTTGGCGCCCGGCTCCTGCACCGCCTCCAGGCGCACATCCTTGTGGTGCACGCCCCGCCCGACCGGGATCGCCTGCTCGATGCGCGTCCGCAGCTTGCCGAGGTTGTCAGGCAGCTGATCGGCCGTGAGAGTCGTCTTGACCGCGGCCATGCCGCAGCCGATGTCGACCCCCACCGCCGCCGGCGAGACAGCACCCTTCATCGCGATGACCGACCCGACCGTCGCCCCGATCCCGAGGTGCACGTCCGGCATCACGGCGACGCCGTGCGTCCAGGGCAGGGCCGCGACGTTTCGGAGCTGGTCCAGCGCCTGCGGTTCGACAGACTCCGGGTCGGCCCACATCCGGATCGGCGAGCTCTGCTCGGTCGATCCGGGAACTGTCGTGTACATGCTTCTACCCTGCCTCTTTCGCATTCGTGTTCGTTGGAAGACGAAGACTATGAGGCCATGCGTGGTGGGGGTGCGGCAACAGGATTTGCGGGTGGGACACGAGTTGTATCGTTTCGGGTGATGCGCGTATAGTGGTCGTGCTGGGGCAGCCGGGATTTCCTGGGAACTGCCCCGGCTTTCGTTTTGCCTCGCAGCCGTCGAATCAGACCTGCGCAATCGTGCCGACCTGGCCGAGGTAGTCGCAGAACCAATCGTGTATGGCGATCCGGGCCGGATCCCGCAGCACCGCTTGGTACGCCACGTAGGACACGAGGTCGGCTGCCTGCACGAGGTAGCTCTGATGAGCTTGCTGATGTGCCGGGTCCTCGATGATCCGGCGCGTGGGCTTCAGCTGCCGGTGCGCCTTCTTGTAGCGCGAGTCGGTGCCGTTGCCGTCCATGACGACGGTGCCGTACTCGCCTGCGGCGCGCAACCGGTCGGTGACGCCGTCAAGGAAGCAGCGGTACACGTCCAGCTGTTCACGGGCGTAAGCATCACGTCTCGCATCCGTGTGCCTGGCGACGGCCCCGACCCGTACGCCGGGCATCCGCGCCACAGCCTGAAGCACCTCGACCGCGACCTGGTGTCGCAATGCTTTGCAACGGTTCCATTCCGGGTCCTTCGAGGGGTTTCCACGACCGTTGATGAAGCGATAGGCGTGCAGCTCGGTGTAGGCGTCGATGCCGTAGGCGGTCAGCAAGTAGTCGCGAACCTGAAGCCAGTGATCAAGGGCCGCAGACCAGTCCTCGGCCGCGACCTGGACGAACCCGTAGACGATCCAGCCACTCTGAGGTGAGCCGGAGTCGTCAACGTAGTACCAACGGAAGCTCATATCGGGACACTACATAGCGATACGATCCCCCCGTTCGGGGAAAAACTATCGAACCGGTCATACCGGCCAGTTCTCCGCCCGAACGAGTGACCGAACCGCACCCTGCGCCTAATACCCCCGAGCCCGCGTCAAAGCATGCTCCAGAACCACAATCAGCGATTCCCGCACCGAGTCGGCACTGCGTGCGTCGAAAGCCACCACCGGAACCTCGGGGGCGACGTCCAGTGCTGAGCGCACGGCGGGCAGGGAGTGCGACAGCACGCCGTCGAAGGCGTTCACCGCTATCGCGAAGGGGGTGCCGTCGCGCTCGAAGTAGTCCACGGCGGGGAAGCACTCGTCCAGCCGGCGGGAGTCGACGACGACCAGGGCGCCGAGGGCGCCGGCGGTCACGTCCTTCCACATGAAGCCGAAGCGGTCCTGGCCCGGGGTGCCGAAGATGTAGAGCTTCAGCGTGGGGTCCAGGGTCAGGCAGCCGAAGTCCATCGCGACCGTGGTGGTGGTCTTGCGCGGTGTCATCGTGGTGTCGTCCACGCCTGCCGCGACCTCGGTGATCGCGGCTTCGGTGGTCAGCGGTTCGATCTCGCTCACCGCGCCGATGGCGGTGGTCTTGCCGACGCCGAAGCCGCCGGAGATCACCATCTTCACCGGTTGCGGGGGGCGGGTCGCGGTCGCCGTCGTGCCGGCTTCAGTCATGGCCGGGTCCGCCTGACGTGTGGATTGCGCGGAGGCCATCGATCACCCTTCTCAAGATGTCCAGATCCGAGCTGCCGGCCGCGCGAGGGACGTGCACGGTGAGCAGCTGTCGTGTGTGCAGGTCGCCGACCAGGACGCGGACCACGTTCAGGTGCAGGCGCAGCCGGGCGGCCAGTTCGGCCAGGGAGACCGGGACGCGGCAGGCCTCGATGATGGCGCGGCGCTCGAAGGCCAGGTGCGCCTCGTCCAGCTGGGCCAGCGCCTCGGGGGTGGCGACCAGCTGGGTCTCCATCGGCAGCGACTGTTCCTCGGCGACCACGCGTCCTTCGGTGAGCAGGAACGGGCGCACCGCCGAGACCGGCTCGGCGGTGTCGCGCTGCTGCTGCTCGGCGGGGCCGGCCCCGCCTGCCTCGGTCACCCCTGCCCACCGCCCGGTCTGCGTGCGGGGACGCCCGTGCCGACGGTGTTCTTCAGCTCGATGATCAGGGCCGGGCTCAGGACGGCGCCGACGCGGTTGGCGAACAGCGTCATCTCGTAGGCGACGTTGGCCAGCTTTGCGTCGGCCGTGGTGACCGCGCCGAGCACGGCACCGCTGCCGATCCTGGTGATCAGCAGATAGCCGCCCTCCATGTCGATGATGACCTTGTTCAGCGCGCCCAGGCCGTAGTTGCCCCCGGCGCCGGCGGCCAGCGAAGTCATCCCGGAGACCACGGCGGCCAGCCGCTCGGAGGACCCCGGGTCCTGCGGGCGCGAGACAGCGATCAACAGCCCGTCGGACGACACCGCGATGGCGTCGACCACGCCGGCCGTCTCGTTGGCGAAACGGGAGACCATCCACGTGAAGTCTGCGGCGTCGGCCGCGAGCCGCTGTTCATCGCTCTCCCACGGGGCGGCACTGTTAGAACCGATCATGAGTGTCGTCCTCCTATTGGTCTTCCCCGTCCCGCTCCGGCGTGGTCGGGCCCGCGTGGCGGGCCGCCTGCCGGCGGGTCGGAATCTGGTCGGCGCTGTCGCGGTTCGCTCGTTCCACTCCCGCTTCGAACTCCTCCAAAGCGTCCCGCACGGCCCGCGCGTCCTGCGGCTGGACCGGCCCGTCGGGACCCACCACCGGCATCTGGCTGGTCGGCCAGTCCGGGTGCGAGGCCGTCTTGCGGACCCGGCGGGGCAGGGCCCCGTGGGCGGGCTGGGGGGTGGTGGCGCTCGGCGGTGCGACGGCGCCACCACCCCGC
>NZ_JAACYW010000326.1 GCF_015356825.1 Catenulispora rubra
CCCAAAAGCAGACACATCCACCCCCGCCACCACGCAATCAACCACCGCGTCGATCAGCTCATCCTTCGTCGCCACATGGTTGTACAAACTCGGCCCACTCACCCCCAACTCCGCCGCCAACCGCCGCGTCGACAAAGCCTCCAACCCCTCGGCGTCGACCAAGGCCAGCGCCGCGGCGATGATCCCGTCGCGGCTGAGCAGCGGCGTACGTGGCCGAGCCATCCGTGCCTCCCTGGATATGCCTCTGGATATGCCTTTGGACAAGCCTCGGGTCCCCGTCTTCGGGACCCCAGTAAATCCCCCCACCAAACCTTGCGCCGCTAGTTTCTCCCGACTACGTTCAAGAAAACTCCCGGCGCTAGTTTCCGCAACCCCCGAGGTGTGCCCGATGGACCTGTCCCTCACCGACGAACACGAGGCGATCCGCGCCCTGGCCGCCGACTTCACCGACCGCGAGCTCATCCCCAACGCCGCCGCCTGGGACCGGGTCGAGTCGGTGGACCGCTCCATCGTGAAACGCCTCGGCGACCTGGGCTTCCTCGGCATGACCATCCCCGAGGAGTACGGCGGCTCCGGCGGCGACCACCTCTCCTACTGCCTGGTCATGGAGGAGCTCGGCCGGGGCGACACCGCCGTCCGAGGCATCGTCTCCGTCTCGCTCGGCCTCGTCACCAAACCCCTGCTCGCCTACGGCACCGAGGACCAGAAGCGCCGCTGGATCCCCCGCCTCACCGCCGGCGACGCACTGGGCTGCTTCGGCCTTACCGAGCCCGGCAACGGCTCCGACGCCGGCCACCTCAAGACCAAGGCCGTCCGCGACGACGACACCGGCGACTGGCTCCTCACCGGCTCGAAGATCTTCATCACCAACGGCACCTGGGCCGACGTCGCCCTCATCTTCGCCCGCACCGGCAACAAAGACGGCCAGCCCGACGACGGCCCGCGCGGCATCACCGCCTTCCTCGTCCCCGCCGACACCCCGGGCTTCCAGGCCCGCGAGATCAAGGGCAAGCTCGGCCTGCGCGGCCAGGCCACCGCCGAGCTGGTCCTGGAAGACGTCCGCGTCCCGGCCGAGGCCAGGCTCGGCGACGTCGGCCAGGGCTTCAAGATCGCCATGTCCACCCTCGACAAGGGCCGCATGTCCGTCGCCGCCGGCTGCGTCGGCCTGATCCAGGCCTGCCTCAACGCCTCCGTCGAGTACGCCACCCAGCGCGACCAGTTCGGCAAGCCCATCGCGCACTACCAGCTGGTCCAGGAGATGCTCGCCGACATCTCCGTCGACCTGGACGCCGGCCGCCTGCTGGTCTGGCGCGTCGCCGACCTCATCGAACGCGGCCTGCCCTACGCCACCGCCGCCTCCACCGCGAAGCTCTTCTGCTCCGAGGCCGCCGTCCGCGCCGCCAACAACGCCATCCAGGTCTTCGGCGGCTACGGCTACATCGACGAGTACCCCGTCGGCAAATACCTGCGCGACGCCAGGGTCCTGACTCTCTACGAAGGCACCTCCCAGATCCAGAAGCTGCTGCTGGGCCGCGCCCTGACCGGTGTCAGCGCCTTCTGAGATCATGAGGAACCGGGGTACCCCGAGTATCCCGAGGACCCACCAAAACCCAGCACCGACCCAAAACGCAGCACCGACCCGAAACCCGGCACCGGCCCAAAACCCAGCACCCACCGCACCCCGCCAGGAAGCGAGCGCCCAGCCATGACCTCCCTATCGCTGGCCAGCATCCTCGCCGAACCGGCCTGGCGCCGCCCCGACACCACCGCGCTGATCGAGGGCGACCGCCGCTACACCTTCGCCGAACTCTGGCAGCAGGTCCTCCGCCAAGCCGGCGCCCTCGTCGAACAAGGCGTGAAACCCGGCGACAAGGTCGCCCTGATGTGCCCCAACACCGCCGAGTTCCCGCGCGCCTACTACGCGATCCTCGCCGCCGGCGGCGTCGTGGTCCCCGTGCACCTGCTCCTCACCGCCGACGAAGCCGAGACCGTGCTCCGCGACAGCGGCGCCACCGTCGTCATCGCCCACGCCATGTGCGCCGCGACGGCAGCGGAGGCCGCCGCGAAGGCCGCGGAGCAGACCGGCGCGAAACTCCTCACCGCGGGCCCCGGCGGACGCCTGGAGGAGCTGACCAAGCAGGCCACACCGCTGCCCACCTTCGTCACCCGCAAGCCCGAAGACCCGGCGGTCATCTTCTACACGTCCGGCACCACCGGCACGCCCAAAGGCGCCGTCCTGTCCCACCTCAACCTGGTGCTGAACGCGACCACCGACGCCTACGACGCCCGCGACGAGGTCCGCCGCGACGACATCGTCCTGGCCTCCCTGCCGCTGTTCCACACCTTCGGCCAGACCGTCAGCATGAACGCCTCCTGGCGCCTGGGGCACACCGTCGTCCTGCTGCCGCGCTTCGACCCCGACGCCGCCATCGCGCTCATGGTCAAGGAGCACGTCACCACCTTCCACGGCGTCCCGACGATGTACGTCACCCTCGTCGAGGCGGCGGCGCGCGCCGAGCAGCTGCCGACGCTGCGCCGCTGCGTCTCCGGCGGCGCCTCGCTCCCGGTACCGGTGCTGGAACGCTTCGAGGCGGCGTTCGGCGCGAAGGTGCTCGAAGGCTACGGCCTGTCCGAGACCTCGCCGGTGGCCTCGGTGAACCAGCTCTCGATCGGCACCCGAGCCGGCACCGTCGGCCATCCGCTGTGGGGCGTGGACGTCGAGATCGCGGACCCCGACGTCCCCGACGCGATCGAGCTGCTGCCGCGCGGGGAGCTCGGCGAGATCGTGATCCGCGGCCACAACGTCTTCACCGGCTACCTCGGACGCCCCGAGGCCACCGCGGCGGCGGTCGTCGACGGCTGGTTCCGCACCGGCGACCTGGGACGGCGGGACGCGGACGGGTTCATCTCGATCGTCGACCGCACCAAGGACCTGATCATCCGCGGCGGCTTCAACGTCTACCCCCGCGAGGTCGAGGACGCGCTGCTGCGGATGCCGGGGCTCACCGAGGTCGCGGTCATCGGCGTGCCCGACGACGTGCACGGCGAGGAGATCGTCGCGGTCGTCGTGGCGGGGGAGGGCGTTCCGACGACCGAGGAGATCCTGGCCTACGGGAACGAGCATCTCGGCCGCCACAAGTACCCGCGGCGTGTGGAGTTCGTGGACGCGCTTCCGCTGGGGCCGAGCCACAAGGTGCTCAAGCGGGAGCTGCGCGAGCTGTTCGGCAAGCCTACGGACTGACCGCGAGGATCAGGTACCCGGCGCACAGGACGAGGTGCGCGCCGCCCTGGACCAGCGTCGCGCGGCCGCGGACGAACGTCAGCGTCCCGACGGCCACGGTCATCGCCAGCAGCACCATGTGGCTGGCGTCCAGGCCGAGGAGCAGGGGGGTCGAGAGCCAGACCGTGGACACCGCGATGGCCGGGATGGTCAGCCCGATGCTGGCCATCGCCGATCCCAGCGCCAGGTTCAGGCTGGTCTGGATCTCGTTCCGCTGCGCCGAGCGCACCGCCGAGATCGACTCCGGGAGCAGCACCATCAGCGCGATGACGACGCCGACTACTGACGCGGGCAGCCCGGCCCGGTCGACGCCGCGCTCGATCGTCGGGGACACGCCCTTGCCCAGGCCGACGACCGCGACCAGGGCGCCGAGCAGGAGGGCCAGGCTGATCAGGGCCTGGCGGTCGGTCGGGGGGTCGCCTTCGTAGCCGTGTTCGTCGCGATCGAAGTCGGCGCTCGCCTCGCTCCCCTCGCTCCCGGTGCCGACCGGCAGGTAGTCGGGCCGGTGCCGCACCGTGAGCGCGCTGATGAAGAGCCCGTAGACCGCGATCGACGCCAGTGCAGCGAAGGTGAGCTGGGTGTCGTTGAACTCCGGCCCGGGCCGCGAACACCGTGTCCCGCGCCAGCCCGGCTCCCTTGGCGCCCTTCGCGGTCATCATGGTGATGATCAGCGCCACCTCGATGACCGTCACCACGACCGCCAGCACCGGGACGACGTTGGACCACCCGGCCCACGCGGGCAGGCGTCGCTCGGCTGAGGTGCTCATCGCAGGCCACGATCAGGCAGCGGCGCGGGCGGGGCCAAGTCGGTGGGGCCGAATGGGGGAACGGGTCCCCGGCGTGGCGGCGGCAAAAAGCACCGCCGTCGCCACCACAAACCCAGCAACCACCTAAGAAGCCCGCACCCCGTGCAAAGCGGCATAAGTCCCATCGCGAGCCACCAACTCCTCATGCGTCCCGGTCTCCACCACCCGGCCGCCTTCCATCACGACGATCCGGTCGGCGTTCCGCACCGTCGACAGCCGGTGCGCCACCACGAACGTGGTCCGTCCGCTCACCAGCCGCCCCAGCGCTTCCTGGATCAGCCGCTCGGACTGCGTGTCCAGGGCCGATGTGGCCTCGTCCAGAATCAGTACCCTGGGATCGCGCACCAGTGCCCGCGCGATCGCCAGCCGCTGCTTCTGCCCTCCGGACAGCCGCGCGCCCTTCTCCCCGACGCGGGTGTCGAGTCCGTCGGGCAGGCGCTCGACGAACTCCAGCGCGTTCGCGTCGCGCAGTGCCCTGCGCAGGTCGTCGTCGTCCACGCCGCCGAGCCCGTAGAGCACGTTGTCGCGGATCGTGCCGTCGAACAGCGTCGTCTCTTGCGGCACGATCGACAGGTGCTTGCGGTACGTCCGCAGGTCCAGGCCGGCCATGTCGCGGCCGTCCAGCAGGATGCGGCCGCCGGTCGGCCGGATGAAGCCGATGACCAGGTTCAGCACCGTCGACTTGCCCGCGCCGGACGCGCCGACGAAGGCGACCGTCTCGCCCGGCCGGACCACCAGGTCGAAGTCCGCCACGGACGGCCGTTCGGCGTCCGGGTACTCGAAGCTCATGTCCTCGAACCGGAACTCGCCGCGGACCGACTCCACGACCTCCCGGCCTTCGTTCTCCTCGATGTCCGGGGCCTGCAGGACCTCGCCGACCGAGCGCACCGAGGCCAGGCCGCGGGTGATGACCGGGGTCAGGTTCATCAGCGCGGTGACCGAGCCGACCAGCGTGGTGAAGAACGCGCTCAGCATCACCACGTCGCCCGGTGACGTGCCGAGCGCGCCGGTGTACGCCGCGTACGCGGCCCCGGTGAGGCACGCCACGCCCATGAAGTTCAGCGCGATCCAGGCCATCGCGCCGAAGGTGCCGTTGATCAGGTCCAGCCGGAGCCCGGCGGCCAGCACCCGGCGCAGGGTGCCGTCGACGCGCCGGTAGGCGTCGCGCTCGAGCCCGTGGGCCCGCGTGATGGGGATGAGATGGGTCATCTCCACCACCCGCGACGACAATTGCTCCACTTCCGCACGGAAGGACTCATTGTCCTGTTTCATCGGCTTGCGCAGCGCCATCGCCAGCAGCACCGTCACCGGTACCAGCGCGGCGAACACCGGCAGCCAGATCGGGTCCCGGAAGGCGATGATGACGGTCGCGCCGACCATCGTCACCAACGCGCCGATGCCGTTGTCCGAGGTCTGCTGCGCGGCCTGCTCGATGGCCTCGACGTCCCGGATCACCTTGGCCTGCAGCACGCCGGCGCTGACCCGCGAGTGGTAGCCGATGGTGAGGTGTTGCAGCCGCCACACCAGTGCCGAGCGCAGCCGGACGCCCATGCGCCGGATCGAGTGGCTGAAACAGCGGACATACAACAGATGTCCTGGAAGGTTGAACAGAAGCAGTACGAGGAGAATGCCCGAATCGATCCAGAGGCCGGATATCGGTCGGTGCTTCACCACGATGTCGATGACGTCCGCCGTCACCAACGGGAGCAGGAAAGTGGGGCTGTGCTTGACGAAATACGCCAGCACACCCAGGGCCAGGCGGCCCCGGTCCTCCCGGAAGAGGTAGGCGAGCGTGCGGATCGGGTGCTCGCCCCGGTAGTGGTGGTCGAGGGGATCGGCGGATGGCAAAGCCATGAACGCACTCCGCGAATACTTGCGGGCTGACGGGATATACGGATCAAGTCTTTCAGAGCGCGTCGAGCCCTGTCAGCCGCGTTTCAGAGCGCGGTCGCCGCGCTCGGGCGGTGTCTCATGTCCGCCGACTTTGCCGGGACTTTCTGGTCTGCCTTCCCCCTAGGGGGCTATGGTGGGCCCGAACCTTACGGTGAAGCGGAGGCTACAAACATGGTGACGTCGCCCAAGGAAGCGGCCCATCGCGCGCCCAAGAAGTACGTTCCGGTATCCCGGACCGCGATGACGGTGACGCTGGCGACGGCGGCCGCGGGCTCGGTGGCTCTGCTGCCGACCGCGGAGGCCGACCCGAATGCGAACGTCAATGACGTGAAGGCTCAGGTGGACAAGCTCCACCAGCAGGCCGAGCAGGCCGCGGAGGCCTACAACGAGGCCAACATCAGCCTGAACGACCTGCAGCACAAGGTGGACCAGCTGCAGGCCCGCATCACCGCCGAGCAGGGCTCCCTGGACTCCGCGCGCAGCTCGCTGGGCGGCCTGGCCGCCGCGCAGTACGTCAGCGGCGGCGTGGACAGCACCCTGCAGCTGATGCTCCAGCAGTCGCCGGACAACTACCTGCAGCAGGCCACCATGATGGCCCAGGTGACCGACGGCAAGATGGCCACCATGCGCAGCGCCGCGGAGATCCAGCGGCAGCTGAACCAGGACAAGGCCAGCGCCAGCGACGAGCTCGCGATGCTGGCCAAGACCCGGAACCTGATGGCGCAGCAGAAGACTGACATCGACGGCAAGGAGCAGCAGGCCACGAACCTGCTGAACCAGCTCACCGCCGCCCAGCGCGTGCAGTACAACCGGCTGGTCAACACCACCTCGGGCAACGTGCCCAAGACGACCATCAGCAACCTGCCGATCCCCAGCGACGCCCGCGCGGCGATAGCGGTGGCCTTCGCCAAGGCGCAGGTGGGCAAGCCCTACATCTGGGCCGCCGCCGGCCCCAACGCCTACGACTGCTCCGGCCTGACGATGGCCGCCTGGGGCAAGGCCGGCGTGATGATGGACCACGGCTCGCGCGACCAGTACGCGGCCTTCCCCAAGGTCTCCTTGGCCAACATCCAGCCCGGCGACCTGCTCCTGTACTACTCCGACATGCACCACGTGGGCATATACGTCGGCAACAACACCATCGTCCACGCCGCGAACCCCAACTCCGGCGTGCAGTACGCGCCGATGAACGAGATGCCGATCGCGGGCATCGTGCGTCCGTAGGGACGCGAGGGGCGCGAGCCCCTAAGTAAGGACTTTGCGAAGCGACGGGCCGGTCTCCATTGGCGAGCCGGCCCGTATGGTGTTTTCGGGCCCTGATTCAAGCCCGAGCGCTGACTGACCCGGGCCCTGACTTCGGGCCCTGACTTCGAGCCGACTCCGCCTCCGCGAGCCGGCCCTACACCTCCGCCTCCCGCTGCGCGATCCACTCGTCCCGAAGAATCCCCCAGACCTGCATGTCGTGCCGCTTCCCGCGGCGCACGTGGCTCGACCGGAACGTCCCCTCGGCCGTCATCCCCAGCCGCTTCGCGACGGCCCAGCTGCGCTCGTTCTCCGGATCGCAGTGCCACTCGGCGCGCGCCATCCCGCGTTCGATCAGCGCGTGGTCCAGCAGCTCCCCGACCGCCGCGGTGACCAGGCCGTGGCCCTGGCCGGCCGGCTCGGTCCAGACCCCGATCTCGCAGGTGCCGCTCTGGTCGTCGAAGTGCGGGAACATGCAGCCGCCGACCAGCGTGCCCCGGTACCAGATGCCGAAGATCCGGCCGGAGTCGGCCGCCTGCTTGTCGGCGTAGCGCTGCAGCATGGCGCGGGCCGACGCCAGGTCGGGGGAGGCGTCCGCGAAGCCGATCCAGCGGTTCAGGTGCTCGCGGGCCCGTTCGATGTGGGCGAAGAACTCCGCGGCCTGCCATACCTCCAGCGGGCGCAGTTCGGCGTCTTCGGTGAGCGGTATCGCGAACACGGCACTCCTGGAGGCTGCGGCGGCGAGGCGTCCGGCCGGCGGGCCGGCCTCGTAAGGAGCGTACTGGCCTGCCTCCCCTTATGCCTGGTATGCCGGTCCGTGGCCGATCAAGATTTGGTGACGGTCACCACGTCCCCGGTCGAGGACGCGGCGGCGACCGAGATCGTCACCCCGGCCGCGTCGTCGTGGAACGACTGCCCGGGCTGGTAGGCGCCCCAGTCCACGGGCTCGTCGCAGGCGGTCGTGGTCGGCGCGTCCGGTGAGGAGTCCTGGACCCGGATCGGCCCGTCGCCGCTGATGGTCGAGGAGTCCACCTGGTAGATGACGACCCCGCTCTTGCACAGCCCCTTGTCGACGCCGTAGGGCCGGCGCGACTCGGCGACGTCCGCCGTCGTCGGCCCGGTCCGCACCACGGCGATCTTCGTCCCGCCGAGCGACTCCACCTCGTTCAGCCGCACCGAGAGCTTTCCGGACGAATTCAGACACGCCACCTGCGAGTCGGCCAGCCACCCGATCATCCAGTCCTCCCACCCGAAGTGGTGTGGCGCGTCCCCGTTGATGTTCCCCATCACGTCGAAGCCGCCGACCCAGTGGTGCACGTCGGAGTCGGTGAACGAGTACAGGTCGGGCAGCCCGAAGGTGTGGCTGGTCTCGTGCACCAGCACCTTCGGGCCCCAGAAGTACATGTCCTGCCCGAGGGTGACGCCCCACTTCATCTCTTTGCCGTTCACGATCAGGTTCGGCTGCTTCGGGTCGAAGACGTAGGCGGGGGAGAAGGTGATGGCCGTGGCGTTCTTCGGCGGCACGATGTAGATCATGTCGAACTTCGACAGGTCCACGTACTGCGCCGCCAACTCCCCGGCCTGCTTGACGTACAGCGCCTGCTGCGGCCAGCTGATCCCGCGCACGAAGCCGTACGAGGACGAGTCCTGCGGCATGTGCAGCCAGTGGTTCACCGGCGTGATGCTCAGGTCCACGGCACCGGCGGAGAACTGCGTCATCAGGTCGTGCGCCGGAGCCAGGAACTTGTAGTAGGCGTCGGTGGGCTCCATGGCCGGCGCGTCCGGGAAGTCGACGAACAGCATCGCCGCCGTCCTCGTCCCCTGCGGCCGCTGGAACTGGTTGTAGTCGGTGGTCTCGCCCTCGCTGGTCCAGCCGCTGGGGTTCGGCAGCACACACTGCGCGCTCGTGTCGCGCCGGTCGGCCCGGACCGGTCCGGCGCCGACCAGCGGCACTAACGCCGTCAGCAGCGCCACCGCGCAGGCCAGACCGGTCAGGCGGGCCGCTCGTCGGGAACCGGGTCGGCGGGGGAGCGTGCGCATTCGGGTCCTTCCGTCTGGAGCCAGTGGCGGTGTGAGCTGGTGACGCGCAGCAGAACTGCCCGCAGGGGACGGATGCACACCTCGGTTCCTCCTCCTGCCGAGCGGTGATCCTCCAAAGGAGGGAACCTGCGTGCAAGGAATTGCCTCGGGCTCGTCCCGGTGGCCGGCTGCGGCGGCCGATCGCGGGGCTGAACGTCGGGCCGAATGCGGGGCTGAACGCGGGGCCAAACCCGGGCTGATCGCGGGGCCCGACCCCGACCGTCCGGTAAGGGATAGCCTGCCCGCATGCTCAATACGCACCGCCTGCGCATCCTGGCCGAGGTCCACCGGTCCGGGAGCATCGCGGGCGCGGCGCGCGAGCTCAAGCTGTCCCCGTCGGCGGTGTCGCACCAGCTCTCGCAGCTGGAGAAGGAGGCCGGCGTCAGCCTGGTCGAGCGTGGCGCGCAGAGCCTGCGCCTGACCGCGGCCGGCCGCCGCC
This sequence comes from Catenulispora rubra, assembly GCF_015356825.1. GTDB lineage: Bacteria > Actinomycetota > Actinomycetes > Streptomycetales > Catenulisporaceae > Catenulispora > Catenulispora rubra. Next base: position 9,740 of record NZ_JAACYW010000326.1, read on the forward strand.
TCTCGCTGCGCGGCCAGGAGATCCTGGCCCTGCTCGACGCCGCCGAGAAGGACCTGATGGCGCACTCCCGCGCCGACACCGGGCACCTGTGCATCGGGTACTTCGCCTCGGCGGGGCGCCGCCTGGTGCCGCAGGCGCTGTCGCGCTTCGCGCACCGGTACCCGGCCGTGGAGCTGGACCTGGTCGAGGGGCAGCCGCACGAGCTGGCCCCGGCCGTCCAGCAGGGCGAGATCGACGTCCTGGTGATGTTCGAACACGCCCTGGACCCGTGGTCGCCGCCGGAGGGCGTGGAGGTCCGCGAGCTGTTCAACGACCCGCAGCTCCTGGTCGTCCCGACCGGGCACCCCGCCGGCCGCCGCGGCCAGGTCCGGCTGGACGAGCTCGCCGGCGAGCAGTGGATCACCAGCTTCGGGACCGGCTCCCCGGTGCTGTCGGTGCTGGAGCGGGCGTGCGCGCTGGAGGGCTTCGTCCCCAACATCCGCTGCCGCAGCGACCACTACGAGGTCATCACCGGCCTGGTCCGCGCTGGCCTCGGCATCGCGTTGATCCCCAGCCTGGGCATCAGCGACACCAGCGGCGTGGAGACCACGCGGATCTCGGGCCCGAGGCTGTACCGCAAGATCGGCGTGGCCTCGCGGCCGACGAATCCGAATCCGGTGCTGGCCTCGTTCCTGGCGTATCTGGCCTCGACGGCGGCGAACCTGCGCGCCGGGCACTGATTTCTCCGCCCCTGATGCGTACGGCCTACCTGCTGGTCGGCACCCGGGAGTCCGCCGAGGACCTGGTGCAGTCGGCGCTGGAGAAGACCTTTCCGCGCTGGTCGCGGGTCCGGCGGATGGACAGCCCCGAGGCGTACGTCCGGCGGATCGTGGTGAACAACGCGCACGCCGCCTGGCGCTCGGCCAAGCAGCTGCCGACGGTCGTCCTGCCGACCGGGCCCGACAGCGCGGCGGCGTCCGTGCCCGGCTCCGGGGACCACGCCGAGGACGTGACGCTGCGCGACAGCCTGCTGCGCGCGCTCGACGAGCTGCCGCACAGGATGCGGACGATCGTGGTGCTCCGGTACTGGGAGGAGCTGAGCTTGCAGGAGGTCGCCGATGTGCAGCGGTGCTCGATCGGCAACGTCAAGTCCCAGGCCGCGCGTGGTCTGGAGCGTCTTCGAGAACTGATGGCTGCGGACGCGAGGAGTGAACGATGAGCGAGGGTTTTGTCGGAGCAGGCGGGAACGGGGACCAGGACGCCGAGCAGCTCCACGATGTGATGACGCTGGCCACGGCGCACATCGGCGCGGTCGCGGTGGACCGCGGGCGGATCAGACCATCCGCTGTGCGCATGGTGACGGCCACCTTTACGGCGACTCCATCACGGCGGTGCGGTTCGCCCGGGGGTAGTGGCTGCGGGAGCCGCCAGCCGCGCCACCGCGGCCCCTATGGCTCGCATCCCCTGCACCATCGCGAACTCGTCTCCGGGGGAGCAGCGGGTCAGCACCGCGTAGCAGACCTGCCGTGCGCCGCGTACCACTCCGACGTCACACCGCGTCCCCGCGTCGGTGCCGGTCTTGTTCGCGACCCAGAGCCCGCTGACCGGGACGTCGCGGACCGGGACGTCGCGGACCGCCGCGTCCTCGGGATCGTGGGGAATCGCGGCGGCCACCATGCTCCGGTCCAGGCAACCGGCCATCCACTCCATCAGCAGCGGACCCCACTCGCGGTCGTCGGCGACGACTTCGGCGAGCGACGCCAACTCGCGCGCCGTGCCCACGGCGAACGTCGGCGGGTGCTCCGGTAGCCGGGGCTCGCGAATGCGGTCCAGGATGCGCGTGTGCCGCAGGCCGAGGGCGGCGGTGTCCGCCGCGATCCGCTCCAGCCCGACGCGGCGCAACAGCGCGTTGGTCGCGGTGTTGTCGCTGACCGATGCGGTGAGGCGCGCCAGGTCGAGGAGGGTCCACTCGCGTGGTGAGAGCTTGAGGAGCAGGCCTGAGCCCGCGCGGTAGTCCTGGTCGAGGAGTGCCAGGCGCTCGTCGGGATCCAGCGTGCCGGCTGCGAAACCCTGCGCCACCGATGCCAGGAGCAAGAGCTTGCCGACGCTGGCCAGCGGCAGCGCTTCGTCGGCACGATGCTCGCCCCAGCCCGGGACGGAGTACGCGAGCGTGCCCGGCAGTGCTGCCGCAAGATCATCGCCGCTCACCAGGCCACCTCCAATTCACCCGCCGCGCCGCCGGCAGTCCAGCCGCGCTGATCGTGTCCTGCGCAGCAGCGCCTGCTCGCCGCGTCCTCAAACCGTCACGACTTGCCCTGGCCGCGCTGCTGTCAGCACACCATTCCGTACTGCCACCGTGCCGCCGACCATCACCAGCCGGACTCCTTCCGGCGGCGTCAGCGGCTCGGCGAACGTCGCCCCGTCCGCCACGCGTGCCGGGTCGAACACCACCAGGTCCGCATGCGCGTCGTCGCGCAGGACGCCGCGGTCCGCGAGGCCGAAGCGGGCGGCGGTGGCGCCGGTCATCTTGCGGACCGCCTCCGGCAGGTCGAAGAGCCGCGCCTCGCGCGTGTAGTGCCCCAGTACGCGGGCGAAGGTGCCGGCCCAGCGGGGGTGGGGGC